>DAOVWW010000022.1 GCA_030636465.1 Gammaproteobacteria bacterium | reverse complement strand
TAATCTTCTAAATGTGCTCGCGGCATGGGCGCTTGCCAGTAATGTAGGCATTGAAGATCGCATCATTAAAGAGGCAGTTGCAAAATTTAGCGGCCTACCTCATCGCATGGAATGGCTGGCGACTGTCGATGATGTTGACTGGATTAATGACTCAAAAGGTACAAATGTCGGTGCCACTGTTGCAGCGATAAAAGGTTTGCATCGCCCGGTGATTTTAATCGCTGGAGGCATCGCCAAAGATGCTGATTTTTCTCCTTTACGCCAGGTTATGGCCGGTCATGTGAAAGAGGTAGTTCTAATAGGTAGAGATGCAGATAAAATTGCAGCTGACTTGTCAGGAATGGTGACGATCAAGCACGCAGCGGACATGCAGGAAGCTGTGTTGTTGGCGAGAGCAAGCTCTCAGGCAGGAGATCTGGTTCTGTTATCACCCGCCTGTGCAAGTTTTGATATGTATAAAAGTTATGAACACAGAGGGGATGAGTTTCGCCGTTGTGTAGAGGGCTTGTACTGATGTCAGCTTCGCATGCAGTCAAGGCAACCTTAATGTCGGGTAGTGCTGAGGTAAATCAGCAGATGTCTCTGCTGATTCCCATAGTTGGACTTCTGGGCCTGAGTATAGTGATGGTGTTTTCTGCCTCGATGAGTGCCAGCAGCATGGAGCAGGGGCCTGCATTGTCGGTGCTAAGGCAGCAGGGGATATTTGTATTGCTGGCGATAATTATGATGCTGGTGGTGTCTCGTATACCGCTGAGATTGGTAGAGAAGGCAGGGCCGCTACTGGTTATTTTCTCCATGCTGGTGCTTGCCGCGATTCTGTTGCCAGGGGTGGGTACAGAGGTATGGGGCAGCGTGCGCTGGATCAAACTTGGACCCGTCAATATTCAGCCGTCAGAATTTGCCAAAGTGTTTATGATTATTTATATCGCCGGATTCCTGACCCGTAAAAGAGAAGAAATGCGCATCTTTAGCCAGGGTATTTTGATCGTGGCTATCGTGCTTGCTATGTTCGGCGGTCTTTTACTAATGGAACCAGATTTTGGAACAACAGTGGTTATCGTTGCCACCGTATTTGGCATGATGTTTCTTGGTGGCATCCGTTATCTGCATTTTTTCATCATTATGGGTATCGCCGTGATGGGTGGGGTGCTGCTGGTAACCTTTGCTGCTTACAGGATGCAGAGGATAGTCGGGTTTATGGATCCATGGTCTGATCCGATGAATAAAGGTTATCAGCTAATCCAGTCATATATTGCATTTGGCCGTGGAGGCTGGAGCGGTATAGGTCTCGGTGAAAGTATTCAGAAGCTGAATTATCTTCCTGCGGCCAAGACAGATTTTCTGTTTGCCGTTATCGGCGAAGAGCTGGGTTTCATTGGCGTGCTGGTCGTACTCGGACTTTTTATTGCATTGATCTGGCATGCATTTTCATTGTCCCGCCGTGCTGAATCACTGGGTAATTTGTTTGCCTGCCGTCTGGCACAGGGCATAGGTTTGTTGATCGCTATCGAAGTGTTGATCAACACCGGCGTCAACATGGGCGTGTTGCCGACAAAAGGTCTGCCTTTGCCTTTTATTTCGCAGGGCGGTTCCAGTCTGCTAGCGAGCAGTATGGCTATGGGGCTGTTGCTGGCTGTCGCCAGGGAAACCACGCCGAAGCCAGGGAGAAAGCGATGAGCACGCTGATGATTATGGCAGGCGGTACAGGCGGTCATGTGTATCCTGCACTGGCGGTTGCACAAATTCTGAAATCTGATGGCATCGATGTATTCTGGTTAGGGACACGACAGGGTATTGAAGCGCGTGTCGTGCCCGAAAATGAGATAGATGTTGAGTGGATATCTATCAGCGGTATTAAAGGCAAGGGTCTGTTAGCTCTTTTTACAGCGCCGTTTAAAATTATTTTTGCGATGATCCAGACGGCTGTAATTATTTATCGTCGTCGGCCTGAAGCGGCACTCGGCATGGGTGGTTTTGTTTCCGGTCCGGGCGGCCTTACAGTAAAATTATTAATGCTGCCTCTGCTTATTCATGAATCCAATGCAGTAGCAGGATTAACGAATAAGTGGCTGGCAAAAATCTCAAACGAAGTGCTGGTCGGTTTTCCTGATGTATTAAAAAAACAGCACCACTACCACTATGTTGGTAATCCTGTTCGCCAGAGCATCGCGAAATTACCCGCGCCTGATAGTCGCTTAGAGGGTCGCACAGGCAGGTTGCATTTGCTGATAGTAGGCGGCAGCCTCGGAGCACAGGTGCTGAATGAAACAGTGCCCGCTGCGTTGGCAGTTATGGACCCATCAGGTCGGCCTGAAGTGCGTCATCAGGCGGGTAAAGGAAAGTTAGAGGCAACAAAAGAAAGCTATCAGACGCACTCTATCGAAGCCAGTTGTACAGAATTTATTGACGATATGGCCGCAGCCTACATGTGGGCTGATGTCGTAATCTGCCGCGCCGGCGCAATGACTGTAGCGGAAATTGCGGCAGCAGGTGTGGCAGCAATTTTTGTGCCGTATCCTTATGCCATCTATGATCACCAGACCCTGAATGCACGTTTTTTGGCAAACAAGAATGCGGCTATAGTTATTCCCCAGGACCGTTTTTCAGATGAAACCCTTTCCTCGGTGCTAGCCGAACTGTCGAACGATCGCGCCTGTGTGATGGGCTTGTCTCGACGTGCCAGAAAAAGTGCAAAAGCTGATGCGACGCGTCGTGTAGCAGATATATGCAAAGAGGTGATGTATGCGTGAACATGTCAGGCATATTCATTTCGTCGGCATAGGCGGGGCCGGTATGAGCGGTATCGCTCAGGTCTTGTTGAACCAGGGGTACCAGATATCAGGCTCGGACCTGGCATCTACGGCTGTCACGCAGCAGCTGGCAGCTCAGGGAGCAAAAATCTTTTCTACGCATGATGCAGAAAACATTGTTGGTGCCGATGTCGTCGTCACATCAACGGCAGTAAAAGATGACAACCCGGAAGTCATGCTTGCCCGGGAAAACAAAATCCCGGTTATTCCTCGAGCAGAAATGTTGGGTGAATTGATGCGATTTGCTAAAGGTATAGCGGTTGCCGGTACCCATGGTAAAACCACCACTACATCATTAGTGGCCAGCGTAATGTCCAGTGGTGAAATGGACCCTACCTTTATTATTGGAGGCCGTTTACTTAGCGCGGATACCAATGCGCGCCTGGGCCAGGGTGAATACCTGGTTGCCGAAGCTGATGAAAGCGATGCTTCATTTCTCCATTTACAGCCGTTAATTGCAGTGGTCACAAATATTGATGCGGATCACCTGGAAACCTATCAGGGTGACTTTTCTGTACTGAAAGAGACCTTTATTCAGTTTCTGCACAATATTCCATTCTATGGGCTGGCTATCATGTGTATCGATGATCCGGTAGTGCGCGAAATATTACCCTCCATTTCTCGCCCTGTAGTGACCTATGGTTTCAGTGAAGATGCCGACATTCAGGCATCCAATTTCCGCCAGCAGGGGGTGCGTTCGTTATTCAATGTCAGGCAGAAATCAACGGATAATGAACTGGAAGTAACATTAAACATGCCCGGGCGGCACAATGTGCTCAATGCCCTGGCAGCAATTTCTACTGCCTGGCATCTTGGCATCAGTAACCAGCATATTATGGCCGGGCTGAATGAATTCCAGGGCATCGGGCGTCGTTTTCAGGTCAATGACGCCATCTCCTATAAAGGCGGTGAGCTGACATTAGTTGATGACTATGCACACCATCCGCGCGAACTGCAGGCGGCTCTTTCTGCTGTTGAAGCGGCATGGCCAGGCCGACGTAAGCTGATAATCTTTCAACCTCACCGCTACAGCCGTACACGCGATCTGCTGGAAGATTTTGCTCAGGTGCTTAGTACCCTCGATAATCTGTTGCTGATGGAGGTCTATGCTGCCGGCGAATCCCCTGACAGCAGTGCCGATGGCAGAGCACTATGTCGCGCTATACGCGCGCGTGGTAGCACCCTGCCCATCTTTGTTGAAGATCGCGAGCAGTTATTTGAAGTGCTAACAAATACTTTGCAGGCTGGCGATGTACTGGTCACGTTGGGAGCGGGAGACATTGGCAGGATAGCCCAGCAGTTACCTGATTTCATTACTCACCTGACAGGGGTGGTCGAATGAAAACTGATAATAAACATAGCTGGAAAGGCGTTTTGTTAATAGACGAGCCGATGGCAAAACATACCTCCTGGCGTGTTGGTGGACCGGCAGATTATTTCTATCAGCCAGCGGATGTTGAAGATCTGGCAATATTCCTGCGTGAGTCAGATCCCGAACTGCCACTGACCTGGCTGGGTCTGGGCAGCAACCTGCTGGTACTGGATGGCGGTATACGCGGGATAGTCATCCATATGTTAAATGGCATGAACAATATTTCCTTGGTGGATGACACACTGGTTCGGGTCGAGGTGGGTATCCCTTCTGCCCGGGTCGCGCGTTTTTGTGCAAATAATAACCTTGGTGGTGCAGAGTTCCTGGCAGGTATACCCGGGCTTTTTGGTGGTGCTCTGACTATGAACGCCGGTGCATTTGGTGACGAAACCTGGCAGATCGTAGATTCTCTCGAAATGATTAACCGAGCCGGTATTCGAACCCAGCGTCCGGTTGACGACTTTTCAGTGGATTATCGTTCAGTTCATGGCCCGGAAAATGAATGGTTTATAGCCGCTAATATCAGACTGGAACCGGGCAGCAGTGCTGAATCGAAAAGCCGGGTGCGAGATTTATTGCAAAAACGAAATCAGTCTCAGCCTGTAGGCAGCGCCAATGCAGGCTCAGTATTCAAGAATCCTCCGGGTGATTTTGCTGCCAGACTTATTGAGTCCTGCGGTCTGAAAGGGTCTCGCTCAGGCAATGCTGTGGTCTCCGGTAAACATGCAAATTTTATTATCAACACCGGGGGCTGTAGTGCATCAGATATCGAGTCCCTGATAAAGCATGTGCAGGAAGTTGTAGCAGAAAAAACGGGTGTCGAGCTGCAGACGGAAGTCCATATTATCGGTGAGGCTGTCAATGATTGAGCCTGCATTGAAAAAACATTTTGGCAAGGTCGCTGTGCTCATGGGCGGGCCTTCAGGCGAAAGGGAAATTTCCCTGTTGTCCGGTAATGCGGTTCTTAAAGCGCTGCTGGAAGCCGGTGTTGATGCGCAGGGTTTTGATGTCAATGATGCATCGGTGCTTGGAGATTTACAGAAGCACGAGATTAAACGTGTCTTTATCGCCCTGCATGGTCGTTGGGGAGAAGACGGCGTTATGCAAGGAGCGCTGGAAGTCCTTGGCTTGCCCTATACTGGCAGCGGAGTACTAGGCTCTGCCATCGCTATGGAAAAAGGTCGCTGCAAGTTATTGTGGACAGGCGCAGGTTTGCCAACACCAGAATTTATGTTCCTGCATGATGAAGATGATTGTTCCCGTGCAGATAGTGATATTGGCTACCCTATGGCCGTAAAGCCTTCACGAGAAGGATCAAGCCTGGGGGTCAGCAAAGCCAATAATCATGATGAGCTATTGCAGTTCTGGCAGCAGGCGAAACAGCTTGATGACATAGTGTTGGCTGAAAAATGGATAACAGGCACGGAGCTTACTGTCGCCATTCTTGACGACAGGGCTCTGCCGGTAATTAAGCTGGAAGCTGCAGGCGAGTTCTACGATTTTGATGCTAAATATGTCAGTGATAATACCTCGTATATTTGTCCATGTGGTCTGTCTGCTGAGCTTGAAGCGGAAGTACAGTCACTGGCCGTCAAGGCATTTGAATTAGCATCATGCAGTGGCTGGGGCAGGGTGGATGTATTACTGGATAAAGATCAGCGGCCATATTTACTGGAAGTGAATACTGTGCCGGGTATGACCTCTCATTCTTTGGTGCCAATGGCGGCAAAGCAAGCAGGACTGAATTTTCAGCAACTGGTGGTGAAAATCCTGGAGACCAGCAATGTCTGATTCAGTCAATAGCATGAGCAAAAAACAATCAGGTAGCTTACTCAGCAGCCTGTCTTTGCTCATTGCATTTGTTGTAGTGATCCTGTTGTTTGCCGATTATGTCTTGCAGCCTGACAGGTTTCCGGTGAGCCGAATTAGTTTTATTGGTGAATTCAGACATGTTGAAAAATCTGCTTTACAGCAAAATGTATCGCCTTACATAGGGGGTAACTTTTTTGCTATAGACCTGCAGGGTCTGGAGAGTGCATTGCGAGAGATTCCCTGGGTAGCAGATGTATCGGTTAGCCGTCGTTGGCCGGATAGCCTGCAGGTGAGTGTTAAGGAAGAGCGCCTTATTGCTTCATGGAATAAGGCTTTATGGGTGACCTCTGAGGCTGCAATAGTATCAATTCCGAATTTAAAGATAAGGAATCTTCCTCGTTGGTCTGGTCCAGATGGAACACAGACTTTAGTTCAACTCAGGCATCACCAGTTTGCAAACTTATTGAGCGATGCCGGAATGAAGTTAAAGCAGCTGACATATTCTCAGCGCGGGGCCTGGCAGCTCATTGCAGAAAATGATGAAAGAAACGAGCAGGTAAATATTCGTTTAGGCCGACGTGACATGGAAGAGCGGCTTTTTCGTTTTACCCGTGCTTATGGGCAGACATTGGGTAAGCTTGATCAGCGTCTTATTTCGGTAGATCTGCGTTATCCAAACGGTTTTGCAGTGAAATGGGGCCGTACAGAAGAAGGTGTAAACAGCTAATGGTAATGGTTAGATGATAAAGAAGAATGAAAGCAATTTGATAGTCGGCCTCGATATCGGCACATCCAAAGTGCTGACAATTGTCGGCGAAGTTTCTGCTGATGGCGAGATAGATATTATCGGTGTTGGACATCATCCAGCACGTGGCATGAAACGTGGCGTGGTGGCTAATATTGAGTCGACCGTGCAATCAATTCAGCGTGCTGTAGAAGAAGCTGAATTAATGGCAGGTTGCCAGATTTATTCTGTCTATGCGGGCATAGCGGGTGCGCACATCAATAGTTTTAATTCACAGGGTGTCGTTGCCGTACGCGATAAAGAAATTGGTCAGGGTGATGTTGACCGTGTGATCGAAGCTGCTCGAGCAATGGCAATACCAGCAGATCAAAAGATACTGCATATTCTGCCACAGGAATTCATCATTGATTCCCTCGATGGCATAAGAGAGCCAGTGGGCATGTGCGGTGTTCGTCTTGAAGCCAAGGTGCATATTATTACCGGCGCGGTGAGTGCGGCTCAAAATATTATTAAGTGTATCCAGCGTTGTGGTCTTGAAGTAGACGACATAATTCTGGAACAACTGGCATCCAGTGATGCGGTACTGGAAGAAGATGAAAAAGATCTTGGTGTCTGTCTCGTTGATATCGGTGGCGGCACCACCGACATAGCCGTGTTTACTGAAGGGTCGATACGACACACCTCCGTGATACCGATAGCAGGTGACCAGATAACCAATGATATAGCCGTCGCCTTACGCACACCGACAAATTCTGCTGAAGAAATAAAGAAAAAATATGGCTGCGCCCTGATGCAGTTAACTGACCCATCTGATGTTTTTGAAACCTCCAGTGTGGGTGGCAGGCCGCCGAGGCGAGTTGCCAGGCAAACGCTGGCAGAAGTCATTGAGCCAAGGGTAGAGGAGATGTATGGACTGGTACTGGCGGAATTACGCCGTAGTGGTTTTGAAGATCTTATAGGTTCAGGCATCGTGCTGACGGGTGGTTCATCGAAATTGCAGGGTATGGTTGAGCTGGCTGAAGAAGTATTTCATCAGCCCGTTCGTTTGGGTGTGCCACGTTATACGGGAGGGCTTAAGGAAGTGATTTGTAATCCGATTTATTCAACCGGAATTGGGCTAATCCATTTTGGTAATCGCAGGCGGAATGATCCGGCATCATCTGAAACGATGAAGCCTGGAATTAATTCAATCATGCAAAAGATGAAGAGCTGGTTTAAAGGAAGTTTTTAACAGATTCAAGTAATGAGTATCAACGATACAGACAGTGACAAATACACCGAAAAGGAGATGTAAAAATGTTTCAATTAATGGATACAACTAATCAACAGGCCGTGATCAAAGTGATCGGTGTTGGAGGTGGTGGAGGTAATGCAGTCGATTTTATGATGCATACTAAAATTGATGGCGTCGATTTTATCAAAGCCAATACTGATGCGCAGGCCCTGCATACCAGTAACGCACATTCAGTTATTCAGATTGGAGCGGAACTTACCAAGGGTCTGGGAGCTGGTGCTGATCCGCAGATAGGTAAACAGGCTGCGCTGGAAGATAAAGACCGTATAGAAGAGGCTCTGCAAGGCGCTGATATGGTGTTCATCACAGCTGGCATGGGCGGTGGAACGGGTACAGGGGCAGCCCCTGTAATCGCCAAGCAGGCGAAAGAGATGGGTATATTGACCGTGGCAGTTGTCTCGCGTCCCTTCCGTTTTGAAGGCAATCGGCGTATGAAAATCGCAGATGAAGGGATTGCTGAGCTATCAGAATATGTCGATTCCCTGATTACCATTTCAAATGAAAAATTGCTTGATGTAGAAGACTCACCGATTACTGATGCATTCGCTATGGCAAATGAAGTGCTGCAGGGTGCAGTACAGGGCATTGCTGAACTGATTACACGCCAGGGCCTGATCAATGTCGATTTCGCAGATGTCACTACTGTGATGCAGGAAATGGGTAAGGCGATGATGGGTTCAAGTTCAGCAACAGGTGATAACCGGGCTGCTGAAGCTGTCAGTGGCGCACTGTTTAGTCCCTTCCTTGAAGGTTTCGACATCTCTGGTGCTCGTGGCATGCTGGTAAATATCACTGCCAACTCAACCATTACAATGAGAGAGTTTTCTGAAGTGGGCGATTCAATATCAGAATATACTCACGAAGATGCCATTATCGTTATCGGTGCTGTAATCGATGAAGATATGGGAGATGAACTGAGGGTGACTGTGGTTGCAACTGGTCTGGATGATGTCGCTGCGGTAGATAAAAAGCCAGCCCTGGTGCGTGGTGGTCATCGCCAGGCAGCAGATGAGGCGGCAGCAAAGAGTACTTACAACGACCTTGAAGAGCCAACCATACTGCGTATAAATAAAGAACGGAAAGTTGGCGAGAAGTTTGTGCCAGGAGAAGAAACAGGCTCTGAATATCTGGATATTCCAGCATTTTTAAGGAGGCAGGCTGATTGAGGGCTTAATTACTAAGATGCCTGTTGTTTACTGTACAACAAATTTATGATGCAAAACTGGAGTACACAATTCCCTTGATTTCGTGTAGAATTATCCGCTTTATGGGCAAATTATAGAGGCTGCGCAAATTCGGGGCTGTTTTTTAACGATACAGCTGGAATGGGACAAAAGAGATGATCAAACAACGCACTCTGAAAAATGTGATTCGCGCCACTGGCGTTGGACTTCACACCGGGGAAAAAGTCTATTTGACTCTCCGCCCTGCACCCGTCGATACGGGAATCGTATTTCGTCGTATCGACCTTGATGTACCTGTTGAAGTGCCCGCTGTTGCGGATAATGTCGGTGATACCCGTTTATCAACCTCACTGGTGAAAAACGGTGTAAAAATATCAACGGTTGAGCATCTGATGTCAGCTTTTGCCGGGCTTGGTATTGATAATGCCTATGTCGATTTGACCGCCCCGGAAGTTCCAATTATGGACGGTAGCGCCGGTCCTTTTGTGTTTTTGCTGCAGTCAGCTGGAATTCAGGAACAGACCAGTGCGAAAAAATATATCCGAATTAAGAAGAAGCTTAGGCTGGAAGATGGCGACAAATGGGCGCAGTTTCAGCCGCTAGATGGTTTTAAAGTTTCGTTTACTATAGATTTTGACCACCCTGTAATAAAGAATGCTATACAGGTGGCGAGTGTCGACTTTTCCACTACGTCATTTGTAAAAGAAATCAGCAGAGCAAGAACCTTCGGCTTCATGCATGATCTGGAGGCTCTGAGGAACGCCGGTCTGGCACGTGGTGGCAGTCTGGACAATGCTATCGTCATGGATAATTACCACATCCTCAATGAAGATGGACTGCGCTATGAAGATGAGTTCGTCAAGCATAAGGTGCTCGATGCGATTGGTGACCTGTATTTGCTTGGCCACCCCTTAATCGGTGAGTTCAGTGCACATAAGTCTGGTCATGAGTTAAATAATCGTTTATTACGTAAGCTGATAGACGATGAAAGCGCATATGAAGTTGTGTCTTTCGATGATCCTAAAGAAGCACCAATTCCATTTTCTGGAGCAGTTCCTGTCGCACAGTAGCGACAAGCAGAAGAACGAACAGATATAGAATCAGTTATAGTTTGATATTTTCAGGATTTTGAAGCAGTTTTCGCCAGACGCTCTAACGAG
>DAOVWW010000071.1 GCA_030636465.1 Gammaproteobacteria bacterium | reverse complement strand
GTATTTCTCAGTATGGGCAGCCTGCTGTACTGGCAGGTGCACGACTTGAAGTTGGTCGTGTCGGTGTCCGTTGGTCTACAGTGGAACAGTGGCCGCCGGGCTTGATCTGCTTATGGCTGTATTTATCTGCTTTCCCGGCTGCGCAAAAGGGTAGGTGTAGCATGGCGTTTTGGTCTGGCCAATATCGCCAGGCGCAAGTCAGACAGCGTGATGCAGATCGTGGCCTTTGGTCTCGGCATAATGATTTTATTATTGCTCTCAACAGTGCGTAACGATCTGCTTGATGGCTGGCAGCAAAGTCTGCCGGCGGATGCCCCCAATCACTTCATGATCAATGTTCAAAGCGATCAGGTAGACGGCATTCAGCAGTTCTTTCTGGAGAAAGGAGTTAAGCAGCCCATATTGCATTCCATGGTGCGGGCACGGCTGACGCACATTAATGGACGCAAGGTAAGCAGTGATGATTACAGTAGTGAGCGGGCAAAACATATGATCACCCGTGAATTCAATTTATCACCTGCTAGCACGCCACAGCTTGATAATGTAATTGTTGCCGGTTCATGGTGGCAGGCGGAAGATCATGGCAAGCGATTAATGTCTCTGGAAGCAAAGCTTGCGACCAGACTCGGTATCAAGCTGCACGATAATGTCAGCTTTGATATCAATGGCACGGTGCGAGAATTCAATATCAGCAATCTGCGTGAGGTAGACTGGCAGACATTCAATATCAATTTCTTTACCGTGGTACCACCCGGTGTGCTGGATAATTATCCAACCAGCTGGGTCACGAGTCTGCATCTAAAACCGGAGCAGAAACATCTTATTGCCCCGCTGGTTAAAGACAATCCAAATGTTACTGTCATTGATGTGGAAATAATTATGAACCGGGTGCGAAGCATTATGGATCGTGTCACCCTGGCGGTAGAATTTATTTTTATGTTCAGCCTGCTTGCCGGTCTGGCGGTACTGTATGCAGCGATACAGGCGAGTCAGGATGAAAGGCGTTATGAGAGCGCAGTGTTACGCACCCTCGGTGCGCAACGCTCCGTTTTATTACGGGGCCTGTTCGCTGAGTTTATAACCCTCGGTGCGCTGTCAGGATTGTTGGCAGGTTTTGCCGCCACAGCACTGGCCTGGGTGCTGGCAGAATATGTGTTTCATTTCCCTTATCAGTTCAACCCCATAGTGGGATTGACAGGTATTGTCGCCGGTGTGCTGTTGGTTGGGTTTGCAGGGGTGCTGGGAACACGCAGTGTATTGAGCCAGCCGCCGGTGGAGACATTACGGCAAAGCTAAGAGCCTCTTTAGTTGCAAGATTACAGGCTCAGTATGAAAGCCTGATCATCATGTAAAGCCACTACGTGCAACCAGAAAATGTTGCATTGCAGTCTTATTGTTGCGGCCATTTACTTAAAAGTAACTGTACAACTTCCTTCAGGCTATTTTCAGGGTCGCTACATATCCGGACATCAGGATCTTCTTCGCAGTAAATATCATTCAGTACATACTGTATAACGAGAACAAAATCATTATCTGAGGGGTAGGCGATTGCAGTGTGAGCGATTAGAAGGCCATGACCAAAAAATAGAACCGGGAAGGTGTACATTTCCGCATTGTTGTCCAACGCTATCTTATCGATCTTAAACTGACTCAGTGTCCGTTCTGCATTTTCTTTTGCTTCTTTATCTATCGGTAGTTTTTCAAGTATCTGTTGTACGTTCTTTTGGTTCTTAACGGCAAAGCCGCGGTCGACATCATTGTATTTGCAAATGCTTGCACTGATGTTTCCTACCTTGCCTTTACCGGTTAAATACTTCCCGGCTCTTTGGTACGAGTGGATTTCAATAGACATTTCCTTCTCGCAATTGAGCGTTTGATACATCTGCTGCTCACTTTCACCGTGTAAAGCGATACCCCCTTTGCCTTTTTTTCTGAGTAAAAAGTGCGGCTTTTTATCACCGTATACCTGGTAAACATTTTTCGCGATAAATAAAGAATAAGGGTCTAGTTCGGCATGTACTGTTGCCGGAAGCAGGCACAGGAGTGCTAGTCCATAGATTGAAGTTTTTCGTAGAGAGAAGTGTTTCTGAATAACCCGGAGTGGGAATTTAAGCATGGCGAACCTCCTTGTTTGCATAGCTGTCCGATCAGCATAACAGATTGTTCCTTGCAGGCACCAGATGGTTTTGTGTCTCTCTGATTATTTCCGCACCAGCCTGCTCAGGGCCCAGCCAGAAAATCCATTTTCTTCATCCGCATCATGCAATACCGTCTGTACCAGCGCGCTCATTACTTCACTATCATCCTGTAAGCCGTAGTGATAGGCATCGAGGCCCTGTCGCCGTGTAAGAGTATTGTCACTTTGTAATTGCTGTGTTACATCCTCAGCATCTGCCTTTGGATTCATGATGCCCTGATAAATGCGCTGGTATGGAATTTGCGTGATAATGATCGTTCCGGCATAAACCAGAACGATGGCCAGTAATAAAAGAACGACCCGCTGCCGTGTCATTTTTGTTCTCCTGAGTGAGACTATTGTTTATAGTATGTCAAAATCGATACTCATAGCTGCATAAAATTTTAGTAAAAGGAACAAGCATGGAACAGGAAGGGCGCACAGAATTTATACGACAGGTTTTTAATACCGTCAGTGAACAATATGGACAGGGTGAGTTGCGCTTTTTTGAGAACGCTGCCAGTCATTTGCCGGGTTTGCTTGATTTAAAGGGTGACGAGAAACTTCTTGATATTGCCACCGGTACCGGACTGGCATCGACACTGCTTGCAGCGCACCTGCCGGATGGACAGGTTACCGGTATAGACCTGTCAGAAGGCATGCTGGAAAAGGCAAAGCTCAGGGCACAAAATATGGGCTTGAGTAATGTCGATTTCCAACGTATGGATATGACAAAAATGGATCTGCCTGAAAACCATTTCGATGTCATCAACGCCTCCTTTGGTGTGTTCTTTGTTGAGGATATGGAGCAGCTGGTGCAGCATGTCGCCAGTAGACTTAAACCCGGTGGGCGTTTTATTACTACGCATTTTGCTAAAGGCTCGATGGCGCCAATGCAAGATTTAATCATGGATCGTTTGCAGCAGTATGGTGTTGAGGTTCCGAATGTATCCTGGTTGCAGTTGGATAATGAGACATCGAACCGGGAGCTTTATGAAACTGCCGATTTCACCAATATTACCCATTACCGTAATCAGGTCGGTTACCACTTCAAAGATGCTGAAGGCTGGTGGGAGGTGGTCTGGTGGGCCGGTTACCGCGGTTTTGTAAATCAGGTCCCTGCACAGCAGGCAGAACAGTTCAAACAGGAGCACCTGGATGAAATCAACGCGCTGGCAGACGAAAATGGTATTTTCTTTAATGTTGATGTTATCCACACCATTGGAGAGAAAATGTGAAAAATTAAGGGCAGCAGCGGGTTTTTAAGTGTTTTTATCGGAAATATGCTCTTTTTTGTTAAAAAAGTGCGCTAAATAGCTGATTTTGGGTTTTTTTTACTATTACATTCGAGTTATACTCGCATCCGCTACATGCTTTCCCGGTTTTTGTCAGAAGTTCGATCCAAATTTCTCCTGTTGATTGCCTCGTAAGACTTGTAACATTTTATTTTTTTTAATTTTTATTGAGGTTTTTTATCATGGCAACAGGCACCGTTAAATGGTTTAACGAAGCTAAAGGTTTCGGTTTTATCACTCCATCAGATGGCACAAAAGACGTTTTCGTCCATTTTTCTGCTATCGCAAGTGATGGCTTCCGTACACTCGCAGAAGGTCAGGAAGTGACTTTCGACGTCGAAGACGGAGCAAAAGGCCCTACAGCAGTAAACGTACAGGGTTGATCTTTTAGATCAAGACGTACGATAAAGAGCCTCGCTTTTAAGCGGGGCTTTTTTTTTGGCAAAAATTTCATAAATGCCAATATCAGGATGACGGGTTGATACTAGCTGGAAATGAATAAGCAAGAAGATTGATCTGAATCAATGAAATTTTAGCTGAAATAGCATGATAATTACGACAGAACGAAATTTCGTATCATTGAATTCCAACAAGAGGAGTTTAGTCATGAGAAGAATCTACTTTCTGTTACCCGATGTCGATGTCGCCCGCAAAGTGGTTGATGAATTATTGCTGGCCCGCATTTCAGACGATCATATCCACGTAATTGCAAAAGAAGGCACGGCCATGGCGGATTTGCCGGAAGCATCCTTAGCTCAGAAAAGTGATGTCATACCGGCTATGGAACGTGGTATCGCAGTAGGTGGGGCTACCGGCCTGCTAGCAGGTGTCGTTGCTGTAACCTTCCCGCCTGCAGGGCTAGTCCTGGGCGGCGGTGCTGTATTAGCTATCGCACTGGCCGGTACTGGATTTGGTGCCATTATGTCTACAATGATAGGTGTGAGTGTACCGAATACTCGTCACAAACAATTTGAAGAAGCCGTAGATGCAGGTCAGATACTAATGCTCGTTGACGTTCCCAAAGATCGTGTTGACGAGATTGAGGACATGGTCAAACAGCATCACCCTGAAGTTGATATCGAGGGAACGGAGCCGACTATCCCGGTGTTCCCATAAGGAGATTAATTAAGGTTTTGGGTTTTACGTATCAGATGTTACGTAAAACCTGGTAACTTTTTTCAATCCTCATAGTTCTTTACCTTCCTGCGTAGATTTTTAGTTTGCCCTCGTTTTGTTTTACTGTTCATGCGCTTCTGCTGTGAGGTCTTAGATGGCCGGGTGGGTTTGCGTTTCTTTTTCACTACTACTGCACTGCGGATGAGTTCAGCCAGACGACTCAGTGCCTCGTCACGATTTTTCTCCTGTGTTCTGTATTGCTGCGCCTTGAGAACAATAATGCCATCTTTAGTGATGCGTTGATCGCGCAAACTCAGCAGCCGTTGTTTGTAGAATTCTGGCAGCGAAGATGCATGGATATCGAAGCGCAGATGAATGGCCGATGAGACCTTGTTGACGTTCTGCCCACCAGCACCCTGGGCACGGATGGCGCTGAGCTCTATCTCATTTTCGGGGATGCTGACCTGGTTGGATAATATTAAGTCCATGCATGCGATTATAGACGAAAGAGGTAGAGACGTATTACGTAAACCTTCAGCGCGACGATGTGCATGGATGCACAAGTTTCGAGAGGCAGGATGCCGGGATACGATGGCGCGCCTCCAATAACCCACTGAAATTCTGTACAAGGTGGCTACTTCTCAATAATTACAGTAAGAGAAACCGTTACATGGTATGTTGTGGCCACTAACTTTTCAGGAGAATACAGTTATGAAAGTTTTGACTCGAATCCTTGCCATCGCAATTTTATTACCCGGCGGCGTTGTTCAGGCGGAAGAAGCAGAAGAACCAATGATACTTCCAATACAGCGTTTGGCCATGGGTATGGCAGTGAAGGCTGCTGAGGCAACCATCGCAGCCTGTCGTAAAGAAGGCTTAAGCGTTGCAGTAACTATCATTGACCGTGGTGGCCATACGCAGGTAACTCTTAGAGATACGCTTGCGATGCCGATTACCGTTCCGATTAGTAAACAAAAAGCTTACGCAGCATTAAACTTTAACTCCCCGACATCAGCCCTGGAATCACGCTTCACCTCACCATTTGCACCACCAAAAATTGACGGCCTGATTACCTCTGCCGGCGGCTTACCCATTACCGCAGGCAGCACTATTCTTGGTGGTATCGGCGTCAGCGGCGCACCTTCCGGCGAGGCTGATGAGGCCTGTGCGATGGAGGGAATCAAGGCAATAATTGATGACATAGAGATGGCGATGTAAGGAAAAGATTACGTATTACGGTTTACGTGTTAGGTTTTACGTAAACCGTAAACCGTAAACCGTAAACCGTAAACCGTAAACCGTAAAACCTAAGACCTAAGACCTAAGACCTAAGACCTAAGACCTAATACTTTCTTCTTTCCCCCAATCCTCAACATCAGTTTCAAGCAGATTCTTAACGAACTTGAAGCTGAGATCCAGGTTTTTTTCAGCCTCTCCAGTGATTGCCTGCCCGAGAGAAAATTTGTAGCCACGAATAGACAGCATGTACGAGGGGGGTGGTTCTTGCTGGTTGATTCGTTGGTAAACGGCCAACACGGCTGCGGGGCTCATGGCATGGGTGGTGTAGCTGTCATCCTGTTTCGGCAGTAGCTTGTGAAATGCATAAGGTGCAGGGCAAGAGACACTGGCATCGATAAAAAATACGTACTCACGCTGCTCAAGATCAACGGCATGTTCAATCTGCAGCTGGTAATCAGTCAATAAGTCTACGTCATTCTGCCTGCCTGTTTCCTGCCTGTATTGTTCAAGCAGGTCGAACATAGCCGGGCCCAGCGCATCATCACCACGTGATGGGTTTCCATAGGTGAAGATAAGAATCGGGGCATGTTTATCCTGGTTGTTCATGATCCAGACTTAAACAGTTCTGCGGATGTCGCCTGTCACTCTCTTTTCAAGCCGGTCCACCAGTTCATCCTTTTCATTTACCAGGTTGATTTGCAGGGGCATCTTTCCCATTGCATGAGTGGCGCATGACAGGCATGGATCGTAGGCACGTATGGCTACTTCAACCTGGTTGAGCAGGGCTTCTGTCAATTGGTTGCCATCGAGATACTGGTTGGCGACCTGGCGGATAGACTCATTCATCGCCTGGTTGTTGTTGGTGGTGGATACGATCAGGTTGGCTTTTTCGACGATGCCATCCTCATTGATGTCGTACTGATGGAACAGGGTGCCGCGAGGTGCCTCAATGATACCGGTGCCGCTGCTTTTTAATTCACCCCTGTTAAGCAAGTCTTTGCCGCCAAGGTCGCTATCGTCTAGCAGTTCTCTGATCGCCTCGGTGCAGTGCAGCAGCTCTACTAACCGGGCCCAGTGATAGGCCAGTGTTGACTGTACTGGCCGCCCACCACCAATGTTGATAAATTCCTCTCGCTCCTTTTCTGCCAACGGTGTGGTGAAAAAGTCACAGTTATTGACGCGAGCCAGTGGCCCGACGCGGTACCAGCCCTCATCCGGGCCGATGGAAGTGAGAAATGGAAACTTCATGTAACTCCAGTTTTTTACCCCTTCCCTTATAAATTCGCCG
>DAOVWW010000317.1 GCA_030636465.1 Gammaproteobacteria bacterium | reverse complement strand
GCACCGATTGCCCTGTTTGTGCATACACAGACTGGCGAGTTGCACCCGCGTACCAATGAAATACTGGAACAGGTCGCCAAGCTTATCGAAAAAGGCGGGGTAGAAGCCTGGTTCGAAATGGACAGCAAGGATTTACTTGGTGATGAAGCCGATGATTACCAGAAGATCACAGACATACTGGATGTCTGGTTTGATTCGGGCGTCTCGCATGCCTTTGTACTGGATAAACGGGCGGGACATTCCAGTCCTGCAGATCTCTACCTGGAAGGTTCAGATCAACACCGGGGCTGGTTCCAGTCATCGCTATTAAGCTCAGTGGCAATGAAGGGCAGTGCGCCGTATAAAACAGCATTAACGCATGGATTTGTCGTTGATGCTGACGGCAATAAAATGTCCAAGTCAAAAGGCAATGTCATTGCCCCGCAGAAGATTATTAATTCTATGGGTGCAGATATCATCCGTTTGTGGGTAGCTGCAACCGATTACAGAAATGAAATGACTATCTCGGATGAGATTATTAAACGTACTGCAGATGCCTACCGGCGTATCCGAAATACCAACCGCTTTCTGTTAGGAAATCTGGATGGCTTCGACCCGGTAAGGGATAGCATAGAGATATCTGAACTGGTAGAAATTGATGCATGGGCCATCGCTCGCTGTCAGGAACTGGATCAACTTATAGTTAAAGCCTATGAGGAATTTTCATTTCATCATGTCTATCAGGCGGTACTGCAGTTCTGTGTCAACGATATGGGTGGATTTTATCTGGACATATTGAAAGACCGTTTATATACCACGCCGTCTGCTGGTAAAGCCCGCCGTTCTGCACAAACGGCTATGGTTCATATCCTCGAGTCTTTAACGCGCTGGATGGCACCGGTACTGAGTTTTACCTCCGAAGAAATATGGTCTTACATGCCGGGTGACCGGGGTGATAGTGTCTTTCTGGAGCAATGGCATTCACTTCCGGAAGTACAGAATAAAGATTCATTATTAAAGCGTTGGCAGGTTGTTACTGCCCTGAGAGTAGGCGTTTCACAGGCACTGGAATCACTGCGAAAAGAAGGTGTTATAGGTTCATCTTTAAATGCCGAAGTGACTATTTATGCTGAAGGCGGGACGCTGGAATTATTACAGTCCTTTGCAGATGAGACACGCTTTATATTCATTACCTCCTATGTGCATGTTTATCGTATAGAGGATCGAGATGGCCGTGGGACAGAACTTAAAGACTGGTCACAGTCATTGGATAACTGGAATCATGACACTGTCGTGATCGATGTCTGTGCCACAGATAAAGAGAAATGTATCCGTTGCTGGCATCATCGGGAAGATGTCGGCAGTTCTGCTGCGCATCCAGAAATTTGCGGGCGCTGTGCCGAGAATATTGATGGTGAGGGTGAGGCCCGGAACTTTGTCTGAGGCTGGCTTATCATTCTCAGAGAGGGCCATTAGTAAAGGGTACTGGCTAACGCTGCTGATTATAATTACTGATCAGGCAAGTAAATATTTTGCAGAACAGTTACTAGCCTTACACCAGCCTGTAGCAATTATACCGATGTTGAATTTTACACTAGCCTATAATACTGGCGCAGCATTCAGTTTTCTGCACCAGGCAGGCGGTTGGCAAAATACATTTTTTATCGCTATAGCTCTGGTGATGTCGATAGTACTGCTGGTGATACTCTACAGAACACCACGTAAGGAATTACAGTTCTCATTAGCTCTATGGCTGGTGCTTGGCGGTGCCATTGGCAATGTAATTGATCGGGTACGCATAAGTAAAGTTGTCGACTTCATCGATTTTTATATTGCTGAATGGCATTTTGCTACGTTTAATATCGCCGATATTGCCATCAGCATAGGTGCATTTCTGTTAATTATGGATAGCCTGAACATTCGCTTTATTCGTGCCAGGTCACCACAATGACAACAGACTCGATCATTAAAGCTGACAGCAAAATAACCTTGCGATACGCCGTGTCTCTGGCTGATGGAACAGTTATTGAAGAAGCAGATGACACACCAGAAAGCATTCAGCTGGGACAGGGTGAATTCATCAATGAGCTGGAGCAGAAGCTGTATGGCATGAAAGCAGGAGATAGTGACGATATTATCATTCCTGCTTTAGAAGCCCTGTTCGGTGACTATGATGAGTCCCGTATTCAAAAGCTTGATCATTCTGTATTTGATGATGGCGAAGCTCCACAACAAGGACATATAATAGAATTTACTTTGCCAAATGGCTCGACTGTGCCGGGCATAATCAGGGAAATCACTAAAGAGAATGTCATGGTTGATTTTAATCATCCGCTATGTGGTCGGGACATTATGTTCGCGGTAGATATCGTTACGGTAGAGAATAATGAAGAGGCATAGCCTGTCCATCTGTTCATGTCTGCGTGGTGCTAGCGAATGAAAATATATCGTGCCAGTCCAAGGGGTTTTTGTGCAGGTGTTGATCGAGCGATAGAGATAGTTGAGCGTGCTCTTAGTCAGCTGGGTGCACCAATCTATGTTCGCCATGAAGTGGTCCATAACAGTTTTGTCGTGGGTAGATTGAAAGAAGCCGGTGCTGTATTTGTCGATGAACTGGAAGATGTGCCCGATGGGCAAACCGTAATATTTAGTGCTCATGGTGTACCACTGGCTGTCAGGGCTGAAGCAGAAAATCGAGGCCTGAACGTGTTTGACGCGACCTGCCCACTGGTGACCAAAGTCCACAGGGAAGTAACTCGCCACCACGCAAAAGGATATCAATGTGTGCTTATTGGTCATGCTGGCCACCCTGAAGTAGAGGGTACTATCGGTCAGATATCTACAGGCATTCATCTTGTT
>DAOVWW010000137.1 GCA_030636465.1 Gammaproteobacteria bacterium | reverse complement strand
TTGTTTTTGATTTTGATTTATTCTCGTGACCTTTGTTTTTCTGACCTTCTCTGGTCTTTCCTATGCATTCATTCCTTACCCTTTTATTTGGCTAGCCTGAGTGCATTTATCAAGTGCTGTGGATAGCACCCAATATTTTTACTCCGCCATGTTAGGTTTCATTTTTTAATGCTACGCAGTAAAAAACCTCAACCAACCTACACTTTAGACCGAAACAGACTTAGGCATTACCCGCTTATCCCTTTCAACTTCAACCATTCGGGTTGTACTTTTTCCTCCTGCAATTTTATTTTGTTCGTTTCTTCTTTGCTTGATAATTCTATCTGAATGACTTGATTGGGGTTGTCTTCTTTTTCATCCAGTATGCTCCAGCGATCTTGCTGCATATTGTTGAAGTATTGCCAGGCATTGCTTAACCTTCCTATATTTTGCTCTGCGGGTATATTCCAGTCTATCAATGAATTGTGACCTGCTTCGTTTGTCTCAGTGTCAGAAATAGTATTGTCACTTGTCTGCTTAGACATTTCAATGAGGCTGGTTTCTGTTTTGCTAGCGGTGATATCCTCTCTATCATCTTCAATTGGCTGAGGTTGCATTTCTGGAAGTATGGGAGGCTCTGTTTCTGTTTCTGTTTCTGCTTCTGTTTCTGCTTCTGTTTCTGCTTCTGTTTCTGCTTCTGTTTCTGCTTCTGTTTCTGTTTCTGGTTCTATTGCTATTGCTATTGCTATTTCTGCTTCTGCTTCTGGTTTTGTTGCTTCATCCGCTGGCTGTTCTTCTTTTTGAAGTAGCTGCACTGCTTCGATAGTAATCAGTCCATCGGTGCCGTCCTGCCCGATGACTGGCTCAGGGATGAGTAAGTAGTGACCATCATTAAGGCGGGCTGATTGCAGATCAATCAAACTTGTGCCTACAGTTGCCTCTTGTTTTATTTTAAATGTCATTTCGAGTAAGTCGCCACCGTCTTCTACGATCTCTCCTGTGCCGTAGGCTGTACTCATGTCGATACTTATTTTGCCAGGTGTGTGTGTATCTGCATGGTAAAACTCTAGGCGTTCTGCAGCGATTCCTATGGCCTGGGTGGTTTGTAATTCGAGTGTGTTACTGTCATAGGCTATTTGTAGATTGACCGCCTCCAGGCCACTGGGTAGCGTATCTATTGATAGCGGGATTGTTATCAGCTCGCCTGCTTTGCCACTTAGGGCTGTGGGCATGCTAAGTGTTGGATCAAGGCCTGCAAAGTCGATAGGCTGAGCTAGACTGGGGAGCGGGATAATATTGGGTTGTTCGATATTACCTATTTGCTGCAATATTCTTGAAGCATCCAGGGCACTAATGCGTTCATTTCCAGTGGTATCTCCGATGATAAGCGGGTCAACATTGGGGGCTGAGGCAAAACCACTATCCAGGCCTAGGGCGAGGCGTAGTATGTATTGTCCATCTAGAGAGCTGTAGTCGCCACTGCCTGTGGTATCACCGAGGTAGTTGACAACATGTAGCGCATCATCGGCTATACCGGTGATTTGTCCTTGATTTAGGCTTAGGTTGCTGATATCCAGGATGTGTTTGGCACCGTAGGGAGCATTTTCGGGAACGCTGGCATCAAGTCTGATAAGTTGTTGCGCACCTGCTCCGAAGGGACTGTTTGCATTGATGCTGATATGGGCTATTCCAGGAGTGCTTAAATCTGCATTGATGCCGGCACCAACGGGAAAGTCTGTGCTGGGATTGACGCTGTGTAAAGTAAGTAGTGCGGGATTATAGTTGAGGGTGAAGGAGATTGAGTTTATCCCTGCGCCATCACTTAATGTGAGTGGTAGCCCTGTGGTGGTGGCGGGGATATTGATGGCCTGCCCTGTACCTCGGCTAAAGTCTGGAAAGCTGATATAGGGTACGGGGCTGGCACTGGGGTCTCCGAGGGTAAACGTGGTGACGTAATCACCGCCGGGAGTTCCATCGCTGTCGCCATCCATGGACTGACCAACCGTATTAGCAAAGCCTCCTGCACCACTACGTAGCGTTAGGGTATAGGTGTCGGCTTGTAACGGGTCACCTGTCGGTATAAAGCTAAAGCCTTGGAGGTTGTTGTCGAGTAACAGTGTGCCGTTTATGAGTCCTGTATTATTGCCAACCAAGCTTAGGTCGGCTGCTCCCTGCCCGCCGCTTGCAGTTTGGTAGAGATTAATGACGCCGGCATCCACGGCTTCGCTGAATTCGGCTCTGAGTAAGCCGGCATTAAGGCTGCTGTTTATCACCCGCAAGCTAGATAGCCCGATGACATTAATGTCAAGACTGTTACTTGTATGGCTGCCATCTTCATCAATGACTGTAGCGAGTATGCTGTAGTTGCCAGCGTTGGAGTAGGTGTGTTCAATCGTGTCGGGTTGAGCCGTTAGGTTTTGTACATTACCATCACCCCAGTCTATACGCCAGGTATTGATGTTTTCCTGCCCTGGGTCTGTTACCGTGAGTGATAGTTGATAGCTTGTGTCTTCGGCGACACTGGCGTTACCTGAGATCGTTATGCTGGGTGTGACGTTGTTGACATGAATGCTGAAACTTGTGGTTGCGCTTTGGCTGGGGATGCCGTTGTCGGTGACTCGGACGATGACCTGCCGATCACTGTCTCCATCCCCTGCTGTCCAGCTAAATTCACCCGTATCTGTATCTATCGTGGCACCAGCGGGGGCAGTATCCAGGCTGTAACTTAGGGTATTTTTCTCATTCGGGTCTTGTGCGTTAACGATAAGGTGTAATTCCTCACCTTCATTGATAATTTGTGGTGCGATTACTTCAATCACAGGTGCGCCGTTATTATCTATAATATCCAGACTGACGGTTGCAATGGTACTACTGGCAATATTGTCTACATTGCCATCGGGATCACCTGAGTCAGTGACGCTGTAACTGAAGCTATCCTGGCCGATATAGTCAAGCTCGGGCAGATATGTCCATGCACCTGCCTGGCCTTGTGTGAGTGTGCCATGTTGTGGTGCGGTTTCCAGGGTAAAGCTTAGGTCTTCGCGTGGCGTTTCTATGTCATTGATGTCGAGCAGGATGAGATATGCGTCATTTTCATTGAGACTAATACTTTGGTCTACAGCAGTGGGGGCATCATTTTCCGGTGCTATGCTGAGATTAATGACCGCAGTGTTAATACCTGCTTTTCCATCGTCTACCTGGAAGATAAAGCTATCGACTCCGTTATAGTCGTTATCTGGTGTATAGGTGAGCTCATAGCTGCCTGCCTGCGCTCCTGGCTCCATACTACTTAGGCTGCCATTCGCCGGAGCTGTGACGATACTATACTCAAGCTCATCGCTGTCTTCATCGCTGGCAGTGAGGCTTATGATTAGGCTGCTATCTTCTTGCAGGCTTAGTTCTTGAGTATTGGCGATAGGTGTTTTGTTATTTCCTCTGTCTATCGTGAAGAAGTGGATATAGTCATCTCCCGCAGTGCCGTCATTATTGCCATCTAGGGGAATACCGGCGGTGTCAAAGATAGCACGGGTGCCGGAGAGGCTAAGACGATAGTCTCCTTCGGCGAGTATATCTTCGCTGTGCAATATCAGGCTGGTTTCCGGGAAGGAGTAGGCGGGAGTCAGTGGAATATTAATATCATCTGCGCTATCAAAACTTGCATCAGGGCCGGCTGCGGTTAATTGGTAGTTGGCGGGACTGCGGGCACTGATAAGGTCAAGTGTTTCACTGAAGTTTATGGCGAGACTGCTAAAGGCCAGAGCTGTACTGCCGCCATCTCCTGGAAGGTTACTGACCTGTGTGACTTGTGGTGGGGCATTGTCATTGGAATCGCCTTGAAATTCGTAGGCTCCGATGTCAAAGTAGTTAAGACCAGGCTGTGCAGCCCAGTTGACTGTGTTGACTGAATCTAGGTTGGCTAGGCCATTGTAGCGGGATAAAACGAATGTGTCGTTGTTACCTGCCGAAACGCCGATGGTGGGGCTCAGGCCGGTGTTGCCACTGCCGTAGTCGAAACGATAGTTACCGTTACTGAATAGAGTGACGGAGAAATTGACTGGGGTGTTGCTGTCTTCTGCCGTGCCTTTCCAGCGCAGAGTGACTTGGTTGCTGATGGTTTCATCAATAAAAATATCATCGCCGGTGTTGCTAGACGTGGAAATATTATCCCAGAGTGGTGCGATACGCACGTTGTTTTGTAGTTCAGTCAGTGAGTTGGTATTGCCATGAGCTGAGTCGGAGCCTTCAAAATGCAGAAAGCCATTGGCTGAGACTTTGACGCTGCTGTATTCTTCGCCATAGAAGCTAAAAGTAAATGGCAGGGTGTATGTCCACACGTTATTGCTTGAGCGCCAGTTTTGTGCAGTACCGGTTTCGCTGAATAAGCTACTGCTATTGTCAGTTTCTTCAAAGCGATCCCAGCCGATTCCAGTATTTGCTGTGCTGAGGTCATCATGACGTGGGCGATTGAGTAAATCCTCTTTGGGCGCGACAAAGGCATTGGCACTATCTATGGCGGGTGAGAGTGGGCTTAGGTTGAAGTTATCATCAGATCCGTTGCCTTCGGGGAGGTTTTGTTCACCGAGTATATTGTCGGCACCGTCTATATCGATAAAATCAGGGTTGGTACTTAAACTATTTGCACCCTGTGCGGTTTGAGTTTGCCAGTCTGCCAGGGTGGCGAGTTGCGTACTCCCCCATAGGGCGATATTGACTGCTTCTGGGTTAGCTCCCTGATAAAACAGGTTATAGTCGCTGTTAAAGCCTGTTTGGCTACTACTGTCTATGTTCAGTAAATTACCGGCATCGACCCATAGAATATTATTTTGCAGGGTTGTTCCTGTCGCGTTGCTGGTTAATTTAACCGCATCACCGACAGACTGGTAAAAGGTATTATTAATAATAAGATTATTATTTCTAGTCACTTTCAAAGCCATTTCGGTATTGGCATAGACCAGATTATTATTTAAAGTATCATTGTATCCGCTCTCTTCTATACCTATTTTATTGGAATAAACCTGATTGCCAATAATCTCATTATATTGACCTGAGCTATAAATCCCCTTCTCAAAGTTAGCATAGACCTGATTGTCCCTGATAATATTGCCTGAATTAAATAATGCAATCCCTATTCTATTGTTATAGACCACATTGCTGTCCGCTGTTGAACCACTTAACAGATAA
>DAOVWW010000266.1 GCA_030636465.1 Gammaproteobacteria bacterium | reverse complement strand
AAGGGCACTTTCAGATGACACACTGAGGCCGAAAGATGCACCAAGATTATGTATGAAAGGTGCAACCGTCAGCGCTGCAAAAAACCCGTAAACAACCGTGGGTACGCCAGCCAGTATTTCGAGCGCCGGTTTGCTAATCGCACGGAAACGTTTGGTCGCGTATTCTGACATGTAGATGGCAGACATCAGGCCGACGGGAACGGCAATAAACATCGCCACCGCAGTAATTAACAGGGTGCCGACAAATAACGGGACAAAGCCGAATGAGCCGGAGGCTGCAACCTGGTCATCCCGGATTGCCATCTGCGGGCTCCATTCAAGACCCAAAAGAAAATCTGTGACAGGGATAACCTGGAAGAAACGTACTGCTTCAAACAACACAGAAAAAACTATCCCTGCTGTCGTCAGTACAGCGATAAAGGAACATCCAAAGAGTATCCATTTGAAGATAGATTCAACATTATTGCGCGCACGAAAGGCCGGCCTGATGCGCTGAATGGCTAACGCAGCACCGAGGATCGCAATAACAAAAACCAGCGCACTTTTTATAAGGCTGCCAGTAGAGAGCAATGAGTTGTAATACGAGGCTGCGAATACCTGATCTTCAGTTAGTTGCGAGCTGTCTATGCTGCCGGTGGCGAAGCTGACGATTTGATTGTAATAGAGACCCAGCTGGCTTTCCTGCATAGACTGCAGGGTGTCAGGTAAACTTGCGAGGACGAGGCTGTATAATATTTTATCTTCAATTATTACCCACAGCACAAGAAAGAACAGAGCAGGCAGGCCGGCCCAAAGTGCCGCCATGTAACCGTAATGCCTGGGCAAGCTGTGAAGCGCCTTTATGCCACCATGGCCCTGCGCTACTTTGTGTGAGCGCCTGTGCCCCAGTGTGAAACTGATCAGCGTAAGTATGACTAGTGCCAGAAAGACTATTGATGTTTGCATGCTTGTCTCAGAAATAAAAATGGTATGCCGCGAATCATGATATAGATCGCGGCATACCAAACACTAGCAGATTTATAGTTGTTATTATAAACAATTACATTTCCAGTAGCTTAAGTGACTTGATGTCATCCTGAACCTGTTTCAGCTCTTTTGCATTGAGAGGGATCAGGCCTTTCTCTGGTAGGTATCCGTCTTCACCCATGGCTTTTTTTGATGCAAAAGCTGAGGCGTATTCCTGAATACCAGGTATTTTTCCAACATGGGCATTCTTGATATAGAAGTACAAGGGACGTGAAACCGGGTAGTCGCCGTCGGCGATTGAATCGAAGCTGGGTGTCACACCATCAACTTTCGAGCCCTGTACTTTGTCGCCATTTTCTTCCAGGAAGCTGTAACCAAATATTCCCAGGGCATTCGGATTAGACACCAGTTTCTGCACGATCAGGTTGTCATTTTCACCCGCTTCTATATAGGCACCATCTTCACGTACGGCATAAGCAACGGCTTTGAAGATAGACTTACCCTTGGGTGCTTTACCTTTCTTCTCCTTCATGGCGTCATAGACTCCGGCAGGTATACCCAGCTTGGCCATCATGGCTTTGATGTCGTCGGCCTGATCAGCTTTCATGCCACGCAAGGCCTTGAGGTCAGCGATTTTCTTTGCACCGCCACCGAGTGCCAGTTCAGCGAAAGCATCGCGTGTTCCTGATGTTGGAGGAGGTCCAAGGACTTCGATTTTTGTTGCCGGAAGCTTTGGGTTGACGTCGCTCCACAATTTATTCGGGTTGTCGATCAATTTACCATCCGGGCCGGGAACTGTTTTGGCCAGTGCCATGTAGAGATCCTTACGTGTGATCTCAAAATGTGGGGCTTTTTTTGAGTTGGCAATTACGATGCCATCATAACCGACCAGGACTTCGGTGATTTCTGTAACACCATTCTTCTGGCATTTGTCATACTCCGACTTTTTAATGCGGCGTGAGGCATTGGTAATATCCGGCGTGCTGACGCCGACACCTTTGCAGAATAATTTCAGTCCTCCGCCGGAGCCAGTAGATTCTATCTTTGGTGATTTGAAACTGGTGGAGCGACCGAAACGTTCTGCTACGACAGTAGCAAATGGATATACGGTCGAAGAGCCTACAATGTTTACTGTATCGCGGCCAGCAGCATGCACAGCAGTGATACTGCTGATAGCGGCGGCGATGGAAATCGTGTGTATTAAAAACTTGTTCATGTAAAAAACTCCATAACTATTCATATACCTGATCCTACAATTAGGAACAGCTCTGTTGTTACTGACTGGAATTTTAGAAGTTTATTGTTACAGGATTATGACAAGGGTAAATATTTTGGCTAAAGGCTAAAGTAGCTCGGGGTCAGACCCGGCCTCTAACGGCTCTGACCCCATCGAAGCCACCATCTAGGCCTGACCGTTGCCAACCGCGTTACACCCAACAGCCCGCGACGCTGCAAAGCAGCAGGTAAACGATGAACCGACCGAAGGAGTACTGGAGATGTCGATGCGCCCGCCATGACGCTGAACGATATGTTTGACGATAGCCAGTCCGAGACCGGTACCGCCAGATTCGCGAGAACGGCTGGAATCTACCCGGTAGAAGCGTTCGGTCAGGCGACCCAGGTGCTGTTGTTCTATGCCCTCACCATCATCACTGACGACCAGGCAGGGTTCATCGGAGCCACTGCTGAACCATTGTAATTCTATCGGAGTCTGTGCAGAGTTATGTTGCAAGGCGTTATAAAGCAAATTACTGCAAACGCTTTGTATTTCCGGCTGCATAGCTTTTATACAAAGTGTTTCATCCGCGCTAACAGTGATTTGACCCTCTACGGCCTTGCCAGCCTGTACCGCATCGGTGGCGAGAGTTTGCAACAGTGCTGCAACATTGACGGGTTCCCCCTCCTCGGTTCCAAGCGTTGAGTTTTCCAGACGGGAAAGTGTCAGCAGGTCATTAATAATGGTTTCCATCTGCGCTGTTTGCTGGAGAATAATGAGCATGTTCTTTTTAACATCATCTGAACATTTATCATCAGCAGACATCACTTCCAGGTAACCGCGTATAACGGTCAGCGGTGTGCGTAACTCATGAGATGCATTGGATACAAACTCACGCCTGACACGATCGAGTTGTTCCCTGATGCTTACATCTCGTACCGTCAATAAAAGATTTTCTTTGCCATAATTAATCAGGCGGTAAGAGAACGTCACAGTCTTGTCCTGAGCTGAGGTCAGGCGCAGTTCATCTTTACGGCTTTTTGTATAGAGGAACTTACGGAATTCAGGGTCGCGTATAAGGTTATCAATTCGCTGTCCCAGGTCTCGTGGGCTTTGCAGGCAAAGCATGTTTTCAGCCGCTTCGTTGAACCACTGAATTTCACCCGTAGTGGTTAGAATAACGGTTGCATCAGGCAGTGCTTCCGCTGAGGCCTTGAACTGGCCGAGCAATTCAGCCAGTCGTTTTTT
>DAOVWW010000048.1 GCA_030636465.1 Gammaproteobacteria bacterium | reverse complement strand
CAGTGTCAGCCGCATTTCTCCATCCCAGCGCAGGGTATATTCTCCAGTTTTAGGTGCTTTGACAAAGTTCTGTACCAGTTCTATTCCCCCCGGCAGTGGGTGGGTGTCAAGGTACTGCTTCATTTTCATAATGGCATAGACCTGCGAGGTTGAACCAAGCTCGCCACTGACATAGACAACCGGAACCTGATCTTTGTGTAAAATTGGTTTTTCGGCGATATGCTCACGAATTTCAGCTATTTCAGAGAGTCTGATCTTTTTGCCAAGAGACGTTATCAGGAAAATGTTATCTAGATCTGACTGTTGTACTCTGTTGGCAGCTGCAATCTGAAATCTAATTGCTACAGGCTCTCTCTCACCTTTAATGTGTACAGTACCGGCTTCATATCCACCGATAAAGGTGTTCAGTGTCCTGATTATTCGAGCGGCGGGAATTCCTGCCAGGGCAGATTTTTCACGATTAATATAAATTTCATATTCTGTGACATCGTCGGTGACACTGTCATCTATATCGACTACATCAGCAGTATTGTCAAAGACTTCATGACGAATTTCTTTTGCAATACGTCGTAGTTCTTCGTAATCAGGGCCATAGAGTTCGGCTAGCAATGTCGCTCTAACCGGTGGTCCTGGAGGATCCTCGACAAGTTTGATATTGGCACCTGTTTTTATCGCCAGTTCGGTGATAGCAGGCCTCATCTGTTGGACAATTTGAATAGACGTAATTTCGCGACTGAGCTTGTCTGTTAAATTTACGCGTACTTCAGCAACATGGGCACCCTTGTTGAGCCCGCTACCACGTAACAGACCATTGAAATCTGCAACACCACTGGTTCCCAGGCTGGTTTCATAGTTGATGACATGGGGGTTAGTGCGGACAATATCACCAACCTGTCTGGCAACGCTGTCGGTGTACTCCAGGCTGCTGCTTTCTGGCAGATCTATAGTAATGTTAAAAGTATTAGTATTATTTTTTGGCAGCATCTTAAATTTGACCAGGTCATAAACGGGCATTAATAAGGCGGCAAACAGGAGCCCGACGATCACCAGCAGGAAGAGTCGTCTATACAGAGCTCTTGCAGCAAGCTTTTTGAATATGGCACCATATATCCGTTCTGGCAGGCCATTTGAGTGATCAATTTCATGTGATGCAGCGGATACTCCAGCATCAGTCGTCTTTAGCCATTTGCTTGCTGCCCAGGGGGCAACAGTATATGCAATGGCCAGTGAGACGATCATCGCAACAGGAACATAAAACGGTATCGGAGCCATGTATGGCCCCATCATGCCAGTCACCCAGAACATCGGCAGGAAGGCGAGGATTACACTAAATGTCGCAAGATTGGTTGGCCGTCCAATTTCACTTACAGCATGGACAGCTGATTTAATTTTATTTTTTGTGCCATGATTGTAGTGCCGGACTATATTCTCTATTACAACAATGGAATCATCTACTAACAGTCCCAGAGAAAGTATCAAGGCAAATAAGGTGATGCGGTTGATGCTCTGCCCGGAGAGGTAACCAATCGCCAGAGTAATAAACAGGATCAGTGGTATTGTCATTGTGACAATGGCAGCAGCTCTCCAGCCAAGTGAGAATATCAACAGCAAAACTACCGTTGAGATAGCAATGGCGAGATGTTCAAGCAGAACGTTTACGGCATCATCTGCTCTTGCCCCATCATTACGAGTAATGTTGACATTAATATTTTCCGGGATGAGTTGGTCGCGCACTTCTTCAAGCTTTGATAGAACATCCTCTGCGACAGAAACGGCATTACTGCCAGAGCGTTTTGCAATAGCGATACTGACGGCGGGCACCTCATAATTTAGAGGCCTTTTGCCACTAAAGGCAGGTCCTGCAGCAAAACGATGTTGATCAGTGATTTCTGCCGGGCCATCAGTTATAACAGCTATATGACTGAGGTATACTGGCTTGTGTTTGTACAAAGCCACTACAAGTTTGCCCAGATCATCGGCAGTATTCAGCATGCCTCCTGCGCGTACAAGCTTGACAGTATTATTACTGACCAGGGTTCCGCTAGAGGAGCGAACATTTGTCGATTCGAGTATGTCGGTAATTTGTGAAAGGCTCACACCGTAGGCCTTCATTTTTTTCAGATCAAGCTCAACATTTATCGTTCTAGGGTGTCCTCCATGAAGATAGGATACTGATGTGCCTTCAACGCGGCGCAGTACTTCCATGAGCCTGCTGCCGCTGTGACGAAGTTCGCTATCATCAGCGGTGTCAGATGACAAAGAAATAGTAAGGATAGGGACATTATCGACATCAACTGGTTTGATCAGGGGCTGGTCGGTGCCTGGCGGTATACGGTCAACATTGCTCATAATATGGTCATAGAGTTTGACCAGGGCTTCTTCCTTGTCTTCGCCAACTTTAAATTGAACGGTGACTATTCCCATTGAATCTGTTGCTATACCATAGGTATGCTCTACGCCCTTCATGCCCTGCAATAAACTTTCCAATGGCTTGATGATTAATTGCTCGACCTCATCGGGAGACGCTCCGGCTTTAGTTACAATGATATTGGCTGCGGGCACGATGATCTGAGGGTTTTCTTCTCGTGGGGTGATGAGAAACGCCGAAATCCCTGCCAGAAAAGCAAAGACAATTATCAGTATGGTCAGCCGGCTGTCGATGAAATAGTCAGCAAGCTTACCTGCTATGCCGATATTTATTTCTTTGTCGTTGAGTGAATCGGTCACTGTTTTGTCCTCACCTGATTTTCAACAACTTGAACGGGGCTACCGTCAAAAATTGAATCATAGGGTCCATCCAGGATCTGTTCCTTACCCGTTAGACCGCTGCTGATGGTGATGCTTTCGCCTTGTCTCTTGCCTGCTTTTACCATACGAAAACGTGCGCGTTTATCAGCAGAAAGGATAAATACCCCGTCTGTACCTATATGCTTAACGAGTTGATTGCTGTTTATTTGCACTGAACCATCTGGCAAGATCTCAGTCGCCTTGATTGACCGTTGTACAGGCGGCAGGTCCAGATCTGGGCTGGCTTCTGGTTGTGGTGCATGGCAAGCAGCGAGAAAGAGAACACTGCCTGTGAGCAATAAATGGCGAAGAACAGGCTTCAGTCTTTTTATACTTTTCATTTTTGCAGCTCCGAGAAATCATCCATGGCAAGATGCAGGTCGAGTTTACTGGCTTCAAGCAACAGGCGGGAATTTAGTGATTCAGATCGGCTTTTCATCAATGCCTGCTCTGATTGCAACAAGTCAATTAGAATGGTTCTGCCTTCTCCGTAACGCTCATTAATCAGCCTGACGGCCTTTTGTGCGTCGGACAGGTTAGCGCTGGCCAGCTTCATGCGGGTTTTCCCTTCATCGATAGACGCATAGGCATTGCGTACCTGCCTGCGTATTTCGAGTTCTTTGGCCATTTTTTCTGCCTTTAGTTGGTTGCTTTCTTCCCGCGCCGCATTGACTCTACTTTTATTTGCACCACCAGAAAAAAGGTTGATCTTTGCTACGGCCAGGACCCCCCAGGACAATTCATCCACCAGAGGGTCATCTGCATAGAGACTGCTGCTGGCCTCTAGCCCAAGCTGAATCCGGGAGGCACTGCTGGCAACACGTGTGCGGGCATCAGCTGCACTGATGTTCTCATCTGAGGCCTTGAGGTCATGCCTGTTGTTCAGGGCCTGAGTTTCTGCAATGTTGATTTCTGGCAGTTCCGCCTGTTTGCTGGCAGTGGTCCAGGGCACGATGCTGATGTCTGCAGAGAGGTTCCTGCCCATCACCTGCTTCAATGCATTGAGTGCCTGTTCATACTGTGTCTCAGCTTGTGAAATTACTCCTTTGACCGATCTGTGATAGACCTTTGCTGACAGGTTATCTGATGCAACAGTTCTGTTCTCTGCTAGCAAATTCTGGGTTGTGTTGACATGTTTCTTCGCGGACGCTGTGCTGCTGCGCGCTATTTTGATTGCCTCATGGGCAGCCTGTGCAAGAAGGTAGGCACGATTCAGCTGGTAAATAACTGTGGATTTAGTTCTCTTGTGTTGAGCTAAAGAAGACGCGTGTCTTGCATTGGCTTCATCAATGTCAGCGGTAATCTTTCCGCCCGTATAGAGAGGGAGTTTCAGTCTAAGGTTGCCAAAGTAGTTATCAGAAAAACCGGGGTCATTTACTGTTTCAGGGGCAAAGTCCTCGGCGGTAATGGAACGGTTGTTCAGTTTACTGCCTAGAGAGACGAGCGGGTTGTCCGAGTAAACCATGCCGTAATCAAGATCGATGACGGGCTGTTTGGCGGCCTCAGCAGATTTAATCTGTTCGCTACGAGCTCGCACACCAGATGCGGTGCCATGTAAAACAGGGCTATGCTCAAGTGCATAAGCAAGCGCCTGATCCTGACTGATTACTTCAGCTGATGAAGCACTGAAGCTAAGGAGTGCAAGGGAAGCAAAAATGGAAACCCGAAAAAAATAACTTTTATACATGACCAGGTACTCTGTTGTGTTTTTAACTCGAATTGTCAATGAGCTGGTGATGCTGAGCTCTTTCAATGACTATGTCTACTGGCACCTATATTAGCAATAAGTGATATTCATGCTAAGTGATATAGTCACATCAGGAACTGGATGCAATAAAAAAACCAACTGAGTTTCTTTAAGGCATGGAGTATTCAGGTGATTGGCGTATAACAGCTAATTAATTAGGGCTACGCAGCTGGTTGTTCATTTTTGTCTATAGTTGCTATGCTATTGTTACAAAACTAATAAATGATATTCACGCCAGCCTGGGCGAAGGACGTAACGAATTATGAGCAGTAGTAATAAATCAGCGGCTAAACAGGGTGATATCGACTCCATTCAGTATCTTGCAACATTGCTTAAGTTTGCTGTTGGAAAAGAAGCCTCAGATATCCATTTACGTACACGTACGCACCCGGTAGTGCGTATTGATGGCATTCTTAAATCAATGGAACGTTTCCCGCCTACATCGCCTGCCTTCATGAAAGATCTTACTGATAAAATCATACCGGAACACAACAAAGAAGATTTTGAATTAAAACGGCAGGCTGATTTTTCATTTGGATTGAAAGGCATTGGCCGAGTGCGTGCCAATGCGTACTATCAGCGAGGCAGCATATCAATGGCCTTACGCGTAATTAACACGGATGTACCTAGCCCGGAGGGACTAGGCCTGCCGGAAACAGTGCGTCGTTTTGTGCATGAAGAGCGTGGCCTGGTATTGATGACTGGTGCAACCGGTTCGGGCAAATCTACCAGCCTGGCCTCTTTGATTGGTGAAATTAACTCTACTTATGCGAAGCATATATTAACCATTGAAGATCCGGTGGAATATCTGTTCACTGATAATAAATCAATTATTTCACAGCGTGAGGTGGGGGTTGATACAAATTCCTTCCCAGATGCGATGCGTGCTGCCTTACGTGAAGATCCCGATGTCATTCTGCTGGGCGAAATGCGTGATCCGGAAACTATCGATATTGCTCTGACAGCGGCTGAAACCGGGCATCTGGTATTTTCAACATTGCATTCACCTGATGCAGCAGAAACGATCAATCGTATTGTGTCTTCATTTCAGCCCAATGCACAGCCAACTATTCGCTCTAAGCTTGCCGGTAATTTGAAAGGCATAGTGAGTCAGCGTTTGCTACCCAGGGCTGATGGCAAGGGCCGTGCTCTGGCAGCCGAGGTGTTGACGGTCTCCGCACTGGTACGAGAATATATACTCGATCCTCTACGTGTCGCAGAGATTGGTGAAGTTATTAAAAAAGGTACTGCCGCTGAAGGTATGATTCCATTTGATCGTAGTCTACTAGAGCTGTATCGAACGGGGAAAATCACTGAAGAGGTCGCTTTACAGTATGCCAGTAGCCCGACTGATCTAAAGCTCAAGCTGGAAGGTTTTTAATAACGGCTTCCCTGGGTTAATCCAGAAGTTACCTGCCATTGCCTTATATGTGATGGTAGCCTAGACTCTATTCATTCTATAAAACACGCAAGGCATTAAGATGGCGGACAGACGTCTACAAGTTTTTCACACCGTTGCACGATTACTTAGCTTTACCAAAGCAGCGGATTCTCTACATATGACACAGCCTGCAGTAACATTTCAGGTGCGCCAGCTTGAGGAATATTTCAATACACGTTTATTCGATCGAACACATAACCGTATCAGTCTGACGGATGTCGGCGAAAAAGTGTTTGTCTATTCAGAGCAGATACTGGGTTTGTATCGTGAAATGGATAATGATATCCGCACATTGACCGGCGAAATTATTGGTGTGCTGGTAATAGGGGCGAGTACTACCGTTGCCGAATACATGTTGCCCCGATTACTTGGTGAATTCCAGGTGCTCTTTCCTGATGTGAAACTGCGGCTTAGAGTGTCGAATTCTCTGGGCATTGTTCACATGATTGAAAATAATGACATTGATGTTGGTATAGTCGAATCCCCTGTGGGGAATAAAAGTTTGTCTGTTGAGGCTTGCTGGCAGGACAACCTGGTCGTTATTGTTTCACCTGATCATCCACTTGCCGACAAAGAAACAATACATGTCAGTGAGTTAAAAAAATATCCATTTGTTTCTCGTGAGGAGGGCTCTGGAACGCGCAGTGTTTTGTGTGACTACCTCGAAGAAAATGACATGACGATGAATGACATGAATTTAAGTATGGAGTTTGGCAGTCCGGAAGCAATAAAAAATGCAGTCGAGTCCGGATTAGGGATATCAGTCGTTTCAGAGACAACACTGGTAAAGGAATTAAAGCTGAACACCCTTAAGGCAGTAAAAATCGACCCGCCCTTACATCGTCCATTCTCGTTGGTGCACCAGCGACAAAAGTTTAGAATTCGTGCGATGCAGGAATTTTTAAATTTTGCCAACGAACGTTGTAATGTTGAGAAAACAGATTAGGCTTATACATATATTTCCTGAACCCATCGTGTGTTTATAGTGAAATAGCATGTCTGATGTAGAAAAAAGCTTATTAAAAAGTCTTCGCCAATTGCCTGAAGTACAACAGCAGACGTTGCTGGACTATGCTGAATTTTTAACACAGCGTTACGCGGTTGAGGATGAATTGGTCCTGCAGCAACCTGTAGACATTTCACGGCCAGCAGAAGAATCGGTGGTCAAGGCTGTGCGTCGATTATCTAAAACCTATCCGATGCTGGAATCAAAAGAAATATTTGAAAAGACCTCATCATTCATGATGAGGAATTTAATGCGCGGTGAAGGCAGTGAGACGGTGATTGATGAGATGGAAATATTTTTCAGCCAGAGTTATAAAACTTACATCGATGATAAGGATCAGGGTTAATTCAGCCTGAAGGTCTTCTATATTCGATATGCTGTACGCGTCATGACTTTTGACATCAAGGCCATGAGCTTTTTTACTGGCCCAGCCAGCTGGGCGCCACCATATTGTAGTGCAGTGGTAGCATGTTTCGCCTCATCTGTTTTCATCTGTTGTAGAACTGCTCTGCTACACTCATCATCTTCAGCGATAGATCTTAAATGTTCATCCAGGTGACGTACGACCTGGTGTTCAGTCTCAGCGACGAAACCAAGGCTCCATTTGTCGCCCAGTATTCCTGCCGTGGCGCCAATAAGAAATGATCCGGTATACCAGACGGGATTAAGCAGGCTTTTGTGTGTACCTAGTTCATTTATTCGCTGTTCGCACCAGGCAAGATGGTCATTTTCTTCAATCGCTGCCTGCTCCATCTTTGCTCTTACTTCAGGAAGGCGTGCGGTAAGTGCCTGCCCCTGATAGAGGCCCTGGGCAGAGACTTCGCCTGAATGATTGACCCGCATTAATCTACCTGCATGTTTTTTCTCTGCCAGGCTGAGTTCGGCTTCAGTACAGCCTGTAGCCGGATAAGGCCTGCCACTAACAGTGGGTTTGCCAAATATCGTACGCAAGGCAGCATCGGCCTGAAGTACCAGCTTATCTATTGGGTTTATATTACGTGTCAGCATCCTGATCCCCTGAATTGTTGTATCTGTGATAATTATATAGCATTAGCAAGAAGGTTTTATGAGGGCTTACTTACTTCTATGCTGGCTGCCCTGTTCATTATCTCTAAAGATATCAGCTAGCAGGCTTACAGGGTGTTTTACAGGGACATCAAGTTGCGCCTGACGTAACCCCTCCGCAAGATGTAAGGCGCAACCAATATTGCTGCTTAGTACCATATCAGGCAATTCCTTTTTGATATGATTCAGAACTGGATCACGTAAGGTATTAGAAGTATTAAAATCGATAAGCATTTTTGTTCCTGAGGCACCACAGCATGAGTAATCACTGGTAGAGGCGAGTAAACTCAAGTTTTTAAAACGACTCAGCATTCTATCTGCAGCTGAACGATTACCTGAATTGCTATCCATGCTGCAGGGTGTATGCATTAAGACTTTTTGTTTCTGACAGTTTAGATGAATGTTCTCTGGCCAGTTGTCATCGATGAACTGGCAAATTTCATTAATGCGACTGGAAAATCCTTTATCTTCCTGATAATCGTGATATTTACCCAGGCTATCACCACAGCCGGTAGCTGCGTAGATGATAGGTGTTGTTTGAATGTTGTCAAATGCAAGAATATTCTTT
>DAOVWW010000196.1 GCA_030636465.1 Gammaproteobacteria bacterium | reverse complement strand
TTATACCATTTCAGGGCTTCTGTTTGAGATTCTTCATCTGATTTTCCTGGGAGAAGTACCATTTCATACATTCCGGCAATTTTCGCCATTGCCTTCGTATTCCCCTTGTCTGATTCTGCATGGTAGAGCTTTAGTGCTCGATCAAAGATGGCATCAACTTCTGCATCATCTGCACCGGGTTTAAAGGCAACAGCCATGACGAGGCGTTCCATTCCGTCAAGATTACCCTGGTCTGCCGATTTTGTTACCAGTTCAAGTGATTTTGCACGATCCCGATCGACACCCATTCCCTGACCATACATGGCGCCAAGCGTAAACTGGGCCTGGGCGTCACCTGCATCCGCTAAAGGCTGGAGGATTTTCAGGGCCTGTGCGTAATCTTTTTTATTGAATGCATCAACACCCATCTGCAGGTCATCTGCAGCATAGGCTATCTGACTGAAGCCAAGAATGGCTGTGAGGATAATTGCTGTTTTTTTCATGCTTTTATTGCTCCTGGAAGTTTCTGTTTTTAAAATAATTTATATTGAATACATAGAGATTGCTTCGTCACGCTGTTCCTAGCAATGACGGGCTATTTTGAGCGGCTCGTTTATTTTTTATCTTATTTGTTGCAGGTTACTTCGAAGGTAGCTGGAAAGCTGGCAAAGTCACCTTGCTGCTTTTTTAGTTCCCCGGAACCAGCAACACCGTTGGCTGTTTTTTTCCAGGATTTTAAATCCATGCTCATGAATTCGACATCGTTTTCGATGATTTTCAGGCCAAGCTTTAGTTCTTTGCTTCCATCTGGCAAGCGTGCATTGTACAACCAGCCTGAAATTAGCAATCCATCGCCATTTATGTCTTTTAAACCACCGGCAGGAATCCCTCTCTCTGGCATATCAGACATAAACTCAAAATATTTCTGGCCAGGTTGCCCGACACACTTAACACTGCTCTGAAACTGCTTGTCAGCCATGCTTGCCTTGACACTACCATTGTCAGCACCCCATGCAGTTAATGGCAGAAATACCAACAAATAGATTATTTTTTTCATTATATTTTCCCTGAGTATTATTCTTATGAGCGTTATATTTTTTCTTGGCACGAAAGTCTACACACATACAAACTTTGTGTCATTAATAAAAGCGATTGAAAATAAACCAGAGCATGGCAATGATTATCATGATCATTGCCTCGGTATTATTCGCCAGGGTCATCGACTGGTTGCCTGGAGATATTGTAAATAAACTAACTAAACATAATACAAAGAAGAAGAACTGGAGTTTACTAATCTCACCAAATAAACTCAGGGTTTACCCTGAGTTTATTGGAAACATGACAGGGTTATATGCTATAAATGCGCCCAAATTAGTATATAAGAATATATTAACCTATATTATGTAATGGTTATTAATCAAACCCCAACCTTCAGACATAAAAACAATGAAAAATATAATTATCTCCCTGCTTTTCCTTTTTATAAGTAGCTCAGCATTTGCCTGGAATGGCGAAGACACCGATAGCGGTCAAATTGTTACGGTTCATGGTTCCGAATTCGTAAATGATGGTGATACTATCTTTTACACTCTGGGTGAATCCGAAGAATATCAATCAGGTACGGTTATTTCTATCTTTAGCTTTGGCAGCGATATACAAATACAGGTCAGAGATGAAGCATTTGGTGATATCAGACTTTTCACTATGGAAAAGACAAACGACAGGAAAAATCTGACAGCACAGGGAAACCAATAGTTCAGACTTTCTGAGTTCGATGTCACTGAAATAATTAATTTCCAGTGGCACTATGTTTATGGGTTCTATTCGATTGACCCAACTCGGCACATGTCTACACCACTACCAGTCATATCCGCCAGAAACTCAAAAGAACAACAAGCTACTAGCGGAAAAAAAGCCAATATACAGATTACTCAAGCTACAGATTCATAATTCCCCTGGGCTTTTAATGGTTTGATATTTGTAATTTTTCACTTCGTGTCAATATCAGTGCCAGCAAGGTAAGGGTTGCCATAACCATGATGATGACCGGTCCTGCAGGGAGATCCACCCAGGCAGCAAGCAGAAGGCCGAACAGGTAACCAGCAGCGCCGATAATATATGCAATTAAAAGACGGGCTTTTGTTAATCGGATTGTTGCCAGTGCAGGCAAGATCAGACTGGCAAAAACAAGATACACTCCGACGAGCTGCACCGACGCAGTAATAGTGACAGCAAAAACGAGATAGAAGGTTAAGCGGCTGCCTTTTGAAATAACGTAACTGCGCAGCAGAAGAACAGCCGCATAAAGCACTGCAATCGGTATAAGATCTACATATTCTACCCATAGAATCTGGCCAATCAGTATGTCCTTGAGATGTTCACTACCCTGTGGATGGTTGGCTATAAGCAGCAGGCTGGCACTGGAGGCAACAACAAATACCACACCGATGACTGCTTCCTGAACATCCGGCCACAGTCGCTCTGCCCAGTACAGGGCAACTGCCCCGGTTAACGCCGCGCAGACAGCAGCCAGCTGCACTTCCCAGCCTTCATGAATGCCCGCAGCAAATGCAATAATGACACCCAGCCCAGCAATTTGTGCAATCGCCAGGTCAATAAAAATGATCCCGCGCGCCAGCACTTCACGTCCTAGTGGGACATGCGTAGAAAGCACCAGCAGGCCAGCTAGCATGGCTGGAAGTATGATACTGATTTCAGTACTACTCATTTCCTCTCCCTGATGCCTTTAGTAAGCGCGTGATAATGTTCTCATACCAGCTAAATAAATCTTTAGCCTCAGGTGTACCACCAACTGTCGATGGCAACAGTACGACAGGGGCTCCGGATTTGCCGGAAAACCATTTAATGGCTTTGGACTCCTGATACTGGGAATGAATGATCAGCAAACCTGGCAACTCCTGCGTACGGCTGAGTACATCTGCGAGGTAACGGCTGCCGGGTGGAATACCTGGTTTGGGCTCGAGCGATGCAACTTCCTTCAGCCCCAGCCAGTCCTGCAAATAAACCCAGCTTCGATGGTAGACCACCACTGGAATGCCCTGCAGTGGAGCAGCCTTACGCTGCCAGCCATGTACAGCTTCCTGCCAGCGGTCTTTGAAGACGGTCAGATTGTTACGGTAAAGTGCTGCATTGTCGTGATCGAGTTGTGCAAGACGATCCACAATAGCTGTGGCAGCCGGCAGCATATTGCGCGGGTCGGTCTGCAGATGAGGATTACCCGCAGCATGCACATCGCCTTCGCTACGATCAAGTTTGACTGGCATATCTTTTAACTGCACAGTATCAGCAACCATAAGGTGCCCTGGATGTCCGGTGAGGATACGTTTGTTGTTGCCTTTTCTAAGCAATACCGGCAACCACCCTGCTTCCAGACCTGCACCAGTACACACCAGTAAATCTGCACGCCGGATCTTTGAAATAAGACTGGGACGCGCCTGCACATAGTGCGGATCCTGACCCGGCCGTGTCGCTGTATCCACCTTGACCTTGTCTCCCCCCAGTTCACTAACCAGGGCTGCCCATTCGGGTTCGCAGGCGAACACCCGTAGTGCAGCTGCCGATGGCAGAGGCAGCCATACAATGACAACCAGGCTTAAAAATGCAAGATATCGAAACATTCTCATTACCTCAGTACTTGTGCGCGCCATGGGCACCCAGGCTCAGGATATACTGCAGTATCCACTTATCATCGACAACCGGAGACGATTCATCGCGATTGTACTGCAGTCGAAAGCGGCTGAATTCGGAATTCGACCAATCCGTCATCAGGCTGAATCGTTTTGGCTTGTGACCTTCGCTATCAAGTCCGGCCTCATCTATCAGCTCCGCATCGGATCCGGAAGCAGAACTGTTGAGGTCATCGTAACGCAAACCGAGCCGCCAACGAGGGATAAACTGATATACGGCCTGCGCATACCATCCTGATTGATGTCCCTGATAGCTGCCTGATTCGGTACCTTCAGCGAGAATACCGTCGTCATCACGGCGATAGTATTCGTATTGCAGTTGCAGATTACGTTGTCGACGATTGCCATTTGGGGCCCATTTCCAGACAATATCTACGCCCCAGGTCTTGCTGTCACCGCTGAATGCCAGTGCACCATGATCACCACCTTCGTCTTCGTGTGCATGTCCGGATGCTG
>DAOVWW010000138.1 GCA_030636465.1 Gammaproteobacteria bacterium | reverse complement strand
TTTGCTAACAGCATAATTTATTGGTTTTACGTTATAATTCGGGTTTACCTTCTTCACAGACCCTGAGCCATGAATAACCCCTACAGCAACACTGAAACCTCCTCTAAACTGCTGCATGCTCTGGAAAACCGCATACTGTTTCTGGATGGAGCCATGGGTACCATGATTCAGCGCCATAAACTGGAAGAAGCGGATTACTGTGGCGAACAGTTTGCCAACTGGGAAATCAATCTCCAGGGCATGAATGATCTGCTGGTACTGACAAAACCTGAAATCATCCAGGATATTCATGAACAATACCTGGAAGCGGGTGCGGATATCCTTGAGACCAATAGCTTCAACGCCACACCCAGCGACCTTGCGCGTTACAACCTGTCGGAATACGCCCATGACATCAATGTTGCGGCGGCGCGCGTCGCACGTAATGCGGCGGATAAATACGACAGTGCCGACAAACCCCGCTTCGTCGCCGGTGTACTGGGCCCCAATCAGAAAACCTCTTCAGTCTCGGTCGATGTCAACGATCCCGGAGCCCGCGCCATCAGCTTTGATGAGCTGGTAGAAGATTACTGCGTTGCCGCACGCGCTCTAATCGAGGGCGGTGTCGATATCATTCTGATCGAAACCATCTTTGATACCCTCAATGCCAAGGCTGCAGTATTTGCCATAGAAAAAGTATTCGAAGAAGACAATATTCGCCTGCCATTAATGATCTCAGGCACCATCACCGACGCTTCCGGCCGCACCCTGTCCGGTCAGACCTCTGAGGCCTTCTACAATAGCCTACGCCATGCAAAACCACTTACTATCGGACTGAACTGCGCACTAGGTCCTGATCAGTTGCGCCAATACGTGGAAGAAATGTCACGTATCAGCGAATTTAGAATCTCGGCTCACCCCAATGCTGGCCTGCCGAATGAACTAGGTGAATATGACCTCGATGCTGAACACATGGCAGGCTACCTCAGTGAATGGGCTGAGAGTGGTTTTCTCAATATCATCGGTGGCTGCTGCGGTACCACGCCTACCCATATCAAAGCCATAGTTGAAGCCATCGAAGACAAAGCACCACGTGCTCTGCCCAAAAAAGAAACGGCCTGTCGCCTGTCTGGACTGGAACCCTGCAACATCGTGTCAGACTCGTTATTCGTCAACGTCGGTGAACGCACCAATGTAACCGGCTCTGCGCGTTTCAAACGCCTGATCAAGGAAGGCGAATACGAACAGGCACTGGAAGTCGCACGCCAGCAGGTTGAAAACGGCGCTCAGGTCATCGACATTAATATGGACGAGGGCATGCTGGAGTCGAAAGAGGTGATGGTTCAATTCCTCAACCTGATTGGTTCAGAACCGGACATCTGCAAAGTGCCGATCATGATCGATTCATCGAAATGGGACATTATTGAAGCCGGCCTGAAGTGTGTGCAGGGCAAAGGCATCGTCAATTCCATCTCCATGAAAGAAGGCGAAGAAAAATTTATTGAGCAGGCAAAGCTTTGCCGTCGTTATGGTGCTGCCATCATCGTCATGGCCTTTGATGAAAAAGGTCAGGCTGATACCCACGCCCGCAAGGTAGAGATATGTACCCGCGCTTACAAGCTGCTGACTGAGGAGGTCGGTTTTCCGGCTGAAGACATTATTTTTGATCCCAATATCTTTGCCGTGGCCACAGGCATTGAGGAACACAATAATTATGGCGTAGACTTCATCGAAGCCACTCGCGACATCAAACAGACCTTGCCTGATGTTTTAATATCCGGTGGCGTATCGAATGTTTCATTCTCCTTCCGTGGCAACAACCCGGTACGTGAAGCCATACACGCAGCATTCCTCTATCACGCCATCGGTGCAGGGATGGATATGGGTATCGTCAATGCCGGTCAATTAGCTATCTATGATGACCTGCCGGAAGAACTGCGTGAACGTGTCGAGGATGTGGTCCTCAATCGTCGCGACGACGCCACTGACCGCCTGCTGGAAATCGCCGAAAAGTACCGCGGTGATGGCAGCGAAGTTGAAGACGATAAAGTTCAGGAATGGCGCCTGTTGCCCGTTACCGAACGCCTTTCCCATGCACTGGTAAAAGGTATTACCGAATTTATCGAAGAAGATACTGAAGAAGCACGCCTGCTGGCAGGCTCACCCATCGAGGTTATAGAAGGCCCGTTGATGGACGGCATGAATGTCGTAGGTGACCTTTTCGGCGCCGGTAAAATGTTCCTGCCACAGGTAGTGAAGTCCGCCCGTGTAATGAAAAAAGCCGTCGCCTGGCTAATGCCCTATATCGAGGCAGAGAAAGCCGGGGGGCTCTCCTCACGGGGTAAGATTCTGCTCGCCACGGTTAAAGGCGACGTCCACGACATTGGCAAGAACATCGTCGCCGTGGTTCTGCAATGCAATAACTACGAGATCATCGATCTCGGTGTCATGGTAGCGGCGGAAACCATACTTAAAACGGCTATCGAAGAGAACGTCGATATCATCGGCCTGTCTGGACTAATTACCCCGTCACTCGATGAAATGGTGCACGTTGCAAAAGAAATGCAGCGCCTGGATTACAAACTGCCATTGATGATAGGTGGCGCCACCACGTCAAAAATTCATGCCGCGGTAAAAATTGCGCCGCAATACACTGGCGCTGCCGTCCATGTACTTGATGCCTCACGTGCTGTCGGTGTCGCCAACAACCTGTTATCGGAAGATAACCGCGATGGATTCATCAAACAGATAAATGAAGAATACGAAGCCTTGCGCGTGCGCCGCGCCAGCAACCAGGAGGCACGTAAACTGGCCAGCATGGAACAGGTCCATGACAACCGCTTCCGTAGCGACGAATCAGGATATAAACCGGTAAAACCCTCTTTCCTGGGCATCCGGCAGTTCGATGACTATTCGCTAGAAGAAATCGCCGAACACATCGACTGGTCACCTTTCTTCCAGACCTGGGAATTGAGTGGACGCTACCCGGCCATACTTGATCATCCAGAAAAAGGTGTCCATGCTCGCGAGTTATTTGATGATGCCCGGGCCATGCTGAAAAAGATCATTGATGAAAAGTGGTTACAGGCACAGGCTGTCGTTGGTTTCTTCCCTGCTAATAGTACCGGTTTTGATGACATTAATGTTTACACCGATGAACAACGCAAAGAAGTACAGCTGAGATTGCACGGTATCCGTCAGCAGATGGTCAAAAAAGGAGCACCCAACCTCTGTTTATCCGATTATGTCCAACCTGAGGATAGTGGCACAGCTGACTATATCGGCGCTTTCATCGTCACCACAGGCATTGGTATCGAAGAAAAGATTGCTGAATTTGAAGCTGATCATGATGACTATAACTCCATCATGCTGAAGGCCATGGCTGACCGCCTGGCTGAAGCCTTTGCCGAGCTCATGCATAAACGCACTCGGCGTGAATTTTGGGGCTATGCGGCAGATGAAGACCTGACAAATAATGAATTAATCAAAGAAGAATATCAGGGCATCAGGCCTGCCCCCGGTTACCCTGCATGCCCGGATCACACGGAAAAAGCACTGTTATGGGAGCTGCTCGATGCAGATAATCGATCGGTAGTAAATCTGACTGAAAGTTTTGCCATGTACCCAACTGCTGCAGTCAGCGGTTTCTACTTTTCCCACCCTGAAGCACGCTACTTCGGCACTGGCCGTATCGGTCAGGATCAGGTTGAGAGCTATGCCCGCCGCAAAGATATGCCAAAAACAGAAGTTGAACGCTGGCTGGCACCAGTGCTGGCTTATGAGCCGGATGATAGTTAATAAAAGAGACGTTTTACGATTTACGTATTAGGTTTTACGTAAAACATAAAACCTAATACTTAACACGGAGCCTTTTAATGCCAAACATTACTGAAAAAGAACTTAGCGATTTACGCGCGTCCCTGCTGACCTACAGAAAACAGCTGCAGCAGGAAATCCATGATGAATTAATTAAGGAAGGCAGCAGTAGCTCGATGGCTCTGGCCGGCAAGGTTCATGACAAGCAGGAAGAATCTCTCAGTGAGATGCTGACAGAAATCAATCTTGCCATGTTGTCACAACATCAGCATGAGCTGAAAAACCTGGAACGCGCACTCAGGCGCATGGATGGTGGCGAATATGGTACTTGTATCGATTGTGATGCACCCATTGCCATCGCTCGCCTGCAAGCCTATCCAACAGCCGTTCGTTGCATCAGCTGCCAGGCGACACACGAAAAAGAGTGACCGGCTGGAAGTTCTGGATTGATAGAGGCGGCACCTTTACCGATGTAATTGCCTGCGATCCCGAGGGTAATCTACACACCCATAAACTACTCTCTGAAAACCCCGATTGTTATCCTGATGCTGCAATTGCCGGCATCAGGCACATACTTTCACTGGATCATGCTACGCCAATTCCTGCTGCTAAAATTGATAGTGTAAGGATGGGAACAACAGTGGCGACTAATGCACTGCTGGAGCGAAAAGGAACCCCTACGGTACTTGCCATCACGAAAGGTTTTGCCGATGCCCTGCGTATCGGATCACAAAACCGACCGGATATTTTTGCTATGGATATAAAACTGCCGGACACCCTGTATGAGCATGTTGTAGAGATACCGGAACGCATCAGTGCATCCGGTACAGTCACTACCCCACTGGACAGCAAGGTCAGCCTCAAGCTCCTGCAACAAGCCTATGCAGCAGGCTATCGCTCAATCGCTATTGTGCTGATGCACGGCTATCACTTCCCTCAGCATGAACAGTCACTGGCTGAATTAGCCATGCAGTGTGGCTTTGAACAAATTTCACTATCCTCGGTAAGCAACCCTCTGCCCCGCCTTATTTCACGCGGCGACACTACCGTTGCCGATGCCTACTTATCACCGCTACTTAAGCACTATGTTAAGCAGGTTAAAAATGAACTGGGCGATATTCCATTATTGTTCATGCAATCTAATGGAGGCCTGTGTCACGCTAATTCTTTTCATGGCAAAGATGCCATTCTATCAGGGCCTGCTGGCGGTGTAGTTGGTGGTATCGAAACAGCGCTGCATGCAGGCTTCGACCGGTTGATCGGATTTGACATGGGCGGCACCTCTACTGATGTCTGGCATTTTTCTGGTAAGGGCGCGGGTGACT
>DAOVWW010000042.1 GCA_030636465.1 Gammaproteobacteria bacterium | reverse complement strand
GTGATAATTGCCGAAAGCCATCTGTCTATACATACCTGGCCTGAATACGGTTATGCCGCTGTAGATTTGTTTACCTGCGGTGATACGGTTTCATCTGAAACGGCTTTCAATTATCTGCGTGATACTCTGCAGTCAGCACAGGTCTCAACTATGGAACTGCATCGTGGTCAGGTTGATATGATGGATCCAAAAGATGGTCCTGTCCGGCATAAGCCAATGTTGGTCTCAAGTAACTAACCTGATTAATAAGGACTCCCTGGTCTGTTGTATTAATGTATCAGGTAACTGTACGCCTGCAGAGTAGTTTGTAATTCAGCCATTAATTCCTCGCCTTCATCTTCTGTCAGGTTTGAGGCCCGTGCTTTATCCAGGATTTGCTGTCTTATCACAGCCGGGTCATATTCTACACGGCTTAGTAGTTGATCTACATCTTCGCCATGATAGAGCTGCTCAAGGCGTATGCTACCGTCTTCATTTAGAATGACATTGGCAGAAGCGGTGTCACCAAAAAGGTTATGTATATCTCCCAGCGTTTCCTGGTAAGCGCCTACCATGAAAAAACCCAGTAAATATTTTTCGTTTGCTTTTATATCATGCAGAGCAAGGGTGTTTGCTATACCGTGTTGATCGACATAAAGATCAATTCGTCCATCTGAGTCACAGGTCAGGTCATGTAGGATTGCACGGCGGTCTGGTTTTTCGTTGAGCCGTTGTAAAGGAACGATAGGAAATATCTGATCAATCGCCCAGATGTCAGGCATAGACTGGAATAGTGAAAAATTACAGAACACTTTGTCGGCCAGAATCTCGTTCAACCTGGTTAAGACAGGTTGTAATGAGGCATTAGCAGGGTCGATGCGCTGATGCAGTGTAGAGCAGAGTTGGTAGTAAGACTGCTCTGCTTTTGCTCTTTCATCAAGATCAATTAAACCCTGATTGAATTTATGTTGAATATCTTGCAGGGCGTCATGTAAATCATCATATACCTCACGCAGTGAATGCCCTTGATCAAGGGCCCGGTTAAGCATTATAAATTTATTAAGTGAATCTTTATTATTTTTGCCTGCTGCAGTTAGATTGAGATCATGTTTTTCAACTTCAGTGACATTGGTAATTAACACGGCGTGATGAGCAACCAGGGCGCGACCAGATTCACTGAAAATATCCGGCATGTTTATTTTGTGCTGAGTGCAGACATTTAGCAGAGACTTTATAATCGTATTGGCATATTCCGTGACATCATAATTAACGGAGCAATCGCTGCGGCTGGCTGTCCCCTCATAATCGACACCGAGACCACCACCGACATCAACGACCTTAATGTTGATATTCATGTTCGACAGTTGCTGCAGAAACTGAGCGGCCTCACCCATGCCTGTCTGTATATCCCGTATGTTGGATATTTGTGAGCCCAGGTGTATGTGTAGTAGCTCCAGACTGCTGAGCATGCCGGCAGACTCAAGTTGGTCTATAGCAGAGAGTAGCTGTGTTGAATTGAGCCCAAATTTTGATCGATCTCCGCCTGAGTTTTGCCATTTACCACTGGCGATAGACGCAAGTTTCAGGCGTACACCAATGAGTGGATTTATATTATGAATCTTGCATTCGTTGATGATAAGTTTTAATTCAGATAGTTTTTCTATAACCAGGTATACACGTAAGCCCATACGTAAACCTGCTAGAGCAAGGCGTATATAGTCACGGTCTTTGTAACCATTACAAACGATTGTTCCGCCTGGGTTAGACAGGGCAAGTACTGTCAGTAGTTCGGGTTTACTGCCCGCTTCAAGTCCGGCCCTGCCGCTGGCTGTATTAAGTATTTCCTCAACGACATTACGGTTCTGGTTAACCTTGATCGGATAGACCGGGGTATATCTTGCATCAACACCTGCCGAACTGAGCGCCAGGTCAAAGGCCAGGCATAGTTCGTTTACACGCTGATGGATGATTCGGGGAAAGCGGGCTAATAATGGTAAAGACAGGCCGGATTGTTGTGCCAGTTCAGCGACTTCAATAAGATCAATATTATGTTTACTGTTATTACCTGCTACCAGCATGTGGCCCGAGGAGGAGATATTAAAATAGTCGTTACCCCAACGTTTTATGTTGTAGGCTTGCAGAGATTTATTATGACTCCAGTCTGACATGAGGCAGAAACCTTGTGTATGTTGAGATGACCTTAATAAGAATTTGGTAATATTATCATGGAATAACGGTTATAATGGATGCCCTGTTTTCTGTTTTCGATTGTTGGCTGCCTGAATGAAATTAAATACTGATAAATGGTTCACGGAAATTTATCCTGAGGACGGTTGCGCACTGTCTCTTGAGGTTTCAGAAAAATTACATCAGGAGCAAACCGAGTTCCAGTCCCTGGAAGTTTATCAGACAACGGCATTTGGAAAATTAATGTTGCTGGATGGCTGTATCATGCTAACCGATCGAGACAACTTCATTTACCATGAAATGATGACCCACCCGGCTCTGTATTCCCACCCGAATCCGAAGCGAGTATTAATTATAGGCGGCGGAGATTGTGGCTGTTTACGTGAAGTACTCAAACATCAGGATGTTAATCATGTACACCAGGTTGATCTGGATGAGGCAGTGACCCGTGCTTCAGAAAAGTATTTTCCAGATTTATGTGAATCGAATAATGATAGCCGTGCGGTATTAAGCTTTACCGACGGTGTGGAATTTGTTGAGAATGCTGAAGCTGACAGTTATGACCTTATAATCATCGATTCAGTCGATCCGGTGGGTCAGGCAGCAAGACTCTATTCAGAAGATTTTTATCGTGCCTGTTTTAATGCATTGGCTGATGATGGCATTATGATTGCCCAGAGTGAATCCCCGTTATTCCATAAGAGTTTGATTGAAAGCATGCAGTCGCGCATGGTAAATGTTGGCTATAAAAGTGTAACCAGTCTGTTTTTCCCGCAATGCACCTATCCATCAGGATGGTGGAGTGCGAGCATGGCATTGAAGGGAAATAAGGCAACAGAAAACAGGAAAGTCGACATAGAGACAAAATATTATAATAATGACATCCACCAGGCCGCGCAGGCGGTGCCACAATTTATGCGGAATTTTGCTTAATCACGTGATGGTATGAAAAGACTTGCTCGTATATCGGTAATTTTATTTAGTCTGCTGGGCGTTTCTGTGCCTGCGCAGGCAAGTAATGGTATGGGCGATATGATGCGTGTGATGATGGAGATGTTCCTGTGGATGATGGGTGGGGGCGCTGGTGGCATGAGCCCATATAGTATGGGCAGCATGGGAGGTATGGCAAACCCTCTTCTGGCAGGTTCTATGCTGGGTAACCCCATGCCTGGTAATTCTTTATTTGGCGGTACTTCCTATGGCTTACCCTATAACGGTTATAACGGACTGGGAGTGAATCCTGCTATTGGATATCCTGGTTCAGCGGCAGTAGTAAACCCTTACAGCAATAATCCTTACAGCAGCCAATTCAGAAACAGCTACAAAGACCCCTATGCTTTGCCTTATAACGGCAATGCATACGGTAAACAGCCTTACTACCGACGTGATTACGGTAACGCTAACCATTCCGATAAATACTACAGGCCTGATCCACCGGGCCGATCTACCCATCCTGCCTTGCAAAGCACTATTATCAATTCTGCTGAGCAGGATTCGGTCATGACATCTGTGCCTGACAGAGAGGCGATGCTTCAGCCATCCACTACAGAAATGGCTGTTGCTGCGGCAGTTTCCAGCACACCACTGACAGGTTATTGGCAAGGCGTGAACGGAGAATATCTTGAACTGGGTGAAAAACGTTTCCGTTTGCGTTCGAATGATGCCAATTTAAAGGGCACCTACGAGCTGAAAAACAGCATACTCAAGGCTGAAATTTCAGACCGAAAAGAGCCGGTATATATGCAATACCGAATGTCAGATGGACATTTGATGTTTCGTTCTGTGGATGGCCAGCTAATGCTGTTTCGCCGTTTACCCTAGCGTCCTGGCAGACTGACTTCAAAAACTTTCTTATTGTAGCCATGCACTGAGTCATGTGCACGGATCGAAACAGTGCTCAATTCCTGTGGGATTTTTACCCCTGACAGGCTACGTGTAAATGGTTGCTCGCTGACGTGCGGATGAGCAAGCACCCGTTTACCAAGAACTGCCCCGGCAGGTGATAGCACTTCCCAGCCATCAGCATAGTGGTCCCATCCAGCATCCTCATGTCGAAGAGTGACATCGAAGCGAAAACTGCCGTTATTTTCTGTTACATCAACCTCAGTAATTTTAGCCTGATTGGCATAACCAGGGATTGATAGAAACAGGCTTACTAACAATAGAAAACTAGATTTTGATGGCTTCATGACATATTCGCTCAAGTTTTAAACTTTCCCCTTTCCCCTGAGGCTTTTTATGGACTGACATCCATTTCTATCGTTCCCGATATATTTACTTTTATCATTGTAGTGCCGGATTCAAAAGCTGGAGCGGCTACATCAGCTGAGGTAGCGCTCAGGCGAGATGCAGCATAGACCGGGCGCGGGGGTCTGCCGGAGTTGTTGATATTCAGATTGACCAGGCGATATTTCTTAAAGCCCATATTTTTGCTGATCAGTTCTGCCTGAGTATTAAATTTTTTCAGAGCAGTTTCAATCATGCTAGTCTGAATTTTGTCTTTACGCTCAGCTGATACATTATAGCGGGTGGATTTAATCAATAAAGTTTTTTGTAAGTTTTGTACAAGCACCGCCATGTCATTTATGTTCTGGCTAACCAGTAAGATAGAGGAAACGCCATGCCAGTGGTCCAGGTGTTTGTCACGGCTATAAACCGGGCGTATCGAATAATCGCTGGTACTGCTTTTGACGCTGGGGTAATTATGAATCGTGTCAATTGCAGCTTTAATAGCACGATTCATTTCATCAGAAAGTTTTGTTGCATCCTGGCTATCACGCTCTACAGCCATAGTGACCCGTATTTCATCATTACGGACTTCTTTCTGTTCAGTCACCTGGTATGTGACCCTGTTGTAAGTATTTGTTTCAGCGGCAAAAATGGGGCCAGCAGCTGCCGACAGTAACAGGGCGGCAATAATATTGTTAATGAAATAGTTCATGAATTTACACTCTTGTTGAGGGGTGTTGACCGGGTGCTGGTTTTGATGTCGGCACTATTATCAGTGTTTAGTGTAAAGTCCGGGGACTGGATAGAATAAATTCAGGGATCTCGGCGTCAAAATTATTTCCACTTTCGGTCACCATCTGATAACTGCCGGACATGGTGCCAATTGGAGTTTTCAGTACCGCACCGCTGGTGTACTGGAAGCCCTCACCTGGCTTCAAATGCGGTTGTTCACCGACCACGCCATCACCACGAACTTCTTCAATATGGCCATTGGCATCAGTAATAACCCAGTGACGTGTCATTAGTTTTGCTGCCTCAGTGCCGGTGTTCGTGATGGTTATAGTGTAGGCGAATACGTATTGTGAATTTACCGGTGAGGATTCTGACTCGATATACAAAGTATCGACATCAACATTTATTTGCTGCGTCATGGTAGTGCCTTGCGTCATGATAGTGCCTGTTAACTGGTATTTAGCAACTCTATGATAGCAGAGATATGTGGGCGTTTGGTAATGGCCCAGAGGTCTGCAGGTTACTACAATGTCTCAGCGAATGGCATGATGTCTGCAAAACGATCAATGTGGATATACCTGTCATGGGGATCTGGGTCCATTTTTGAGTTCGGCTGTAAAATAGCGCGCAGATATTTAATGCCAAATTGTTCTGCAGACTTTAGAACGTTAAAACTATCATCAATTAGCAATGTACTGGAGGCTGAAAAAGTCTGTACATCCTGTAATTTTTCCCAGAAATTAACATCTTCCTTTGGCAGTCCAATGTCGTGGGCAGTGATTATTTTATCAAGGTGTGCGCCGATGGGAGTCTTCTTCATTTTTAGAGATAAACTTTTACCGTGCGCATTAGTCACCAGCACACGATGTTTCCCCGCTATGTTCAGAGCCTGCAGGAAGTCCAGTACGTCCGGGCGAACAAGGATAAGGTGATCTACTTCCTGCTTTAACACCTCAATATCGAGTTTAAGCTGATCAGTCCAGTAATCTACACAATACCATTCAAGCGTCCCTTCAGCCTTGTGATAAAGTTGCATCAATTTTTCACGAGCAAGCTCGAGTGGAAGCTTATTTGCTTCTGCATACCGTACTGGAACATGCTCGAGCCAAAAGTGGGTATCAAAATTCAGGTCAAGCAGGGTGCCGTCCATATCCAGTAGAACAGTATCAATTTCTGCCCACGGTAGCTGAAGTGTATTCATGTTCACCAGGCCTTTCATTGCAATGAATTCTACGGCAATATACCAGAGAGAAGTTTTAATAACATACCATGTCGAAAAAGCCTGAAATTCTTTCTGTCACCAGTGTCGCACGCAGCCGCCTGTTCCATATTGAGCAGGTTGACCTGCGATTTAGTAATGGCCGCGAAGTACAATTTGAACGGCTGCAAAGCGGTTCGGCGGGATCCGTGCTTATCGTTCCGGTCGACGGGGATGAGCTGGTTCTAATCAGGGAATATGCTGTAGGCACCGAGCGTTATGAACTGGGTTTTCCAAAAGGGGCCATAGACCCGGGCGAAGATATAATAACTGCTGCCAGGCGTGAACTGCGTGAAGAAATTGGCATGGCAAGCTCGAGCATCAGTTTGCTGCGCCGAATTATTGTTTCACCTGCATATTTTAACCGGCCGACATCGATCATGCTGGCAAGAGATTTATCTGTTGATCCCCTGCAGGGCGATGAGCCGGAAGCCATAGAGCCGATACGCTGGCCGTTGGCTCGTATGTGGGAATTACTTGAGCATGATGAATTTATCGATGGTAGTAATCAACTGGCACTGTATTCACTGGGTCATGCGCTGGGTGTTTTACCTCAAAGTAGCAAAAAAGGATTAGCATGAATAACAAACCCGGTGATTATCTCGAAAGTATTGCGGTTATTGCCCGCAAAGCGGGTGAGACGATTATGGATGTCTATCAGCAGGACTTCGATGTTGATCATAAAGATGATGGGTCACCATTAACCCGAGCTGATATGGCTGCACATAATTTGATTTGTGCCGCCCTGCAGAAGTTAACACCAGAACTGCCAGTATTATCTGAAGAATCCCGTGAGATCTCCTGGCAGGAGCGAAGTAAATGGCGAACATACTGGTTGGTGGATCCCCTTGATGGAACCAAAGAATTTGTAAACAGAAACGGTGAATTTACGGTAAATATTGCCCTGATAAATAAACACCGTCCCGTGCTAGGTGTAGTTTATGCACCGGTGCACGAGATACTTTATACTGGCTGTGAAGGCGTTGGTGCTACAGCAACCGGAAAAGATGGCCAGACAGCTCCTATCTCGGTCCGCCAGTACAGCGGTGAAAAGCCTACTGTAGTGGCCAGTCGATCACACCGTGGTGAAGCCCTGGAGCTGTTGCTGGATCGTATCAATGCACAGCATGGTGAGGCTGAAATTCTTAGCATGGGCAGTTCTTTCAAACTCTGCCTGGTCGCTGAGGGCAAAGCCGACCTGTATCCCCGCTTAGGCCTGACTTCCGAATGGGATACTGCAGCTGCACATGCAGTCGTCAATGCGGCAGGTGGCAAGGTTATTAAATTGACGGGCGAAGAGCTACAGTATAATAAAGAAAATTTACTAAACCCATGGTTTATAGTATGTAACGCTGAATATAACTGGTTACCGCTATTTAAGGGCATCCTTAATGATGATTTACCTGATTAACAAAACAACTAACTATCTTATCGGGCTCCTTGCCTGTTTGCTGCTGTGCTTTCCTGTCTATGCGGATGAGTTCGACGAATTCGAAAAAGAATTTGATGTACTGGTTGATGACAGGCCAGTTCCTGATCAGGTTATTCATCCGGCCTGGTTCAAGGCTAGTTTTCTGGATTTAGCCGATGATCTGAAAGAAGCTAAAGACGAAAAAAAATCAGGCATCGCGGTCTATTTTGGTCAGAAAGACTGTGCTTATTGCCGGGCCTTAATGGAAGTTAATCTGAAGACCCCGGATATCCAGCGATATATGCGTAAGCATTTTGATGTCATTGCTCTGGACATCTGGAACAGTCGTGAAGTGGTCGATCCAAAAGGGGTGACCATGACGGAGCGCGAGTTTGCTATACGCGAACAAACAAATTTTACTCCTTCGTTTATTTTTTATGATCATGATGGCGAGATTGCACTACGTCTGCGTGGATACTATCCACCATATGCTTTTCGCGCTGCCCTCAAGTTCGTGGCCGAAGGCTTTTATAAGGAAGAAACCCTTAAAGCGTATATGGACAGAGCTGACCCACCCGGGAAATTTGAGCAGGAAGACCTCAATACTCAGCCTTTCTTCATGCGGCCACCCTATGCTCTGGATCGCAGCCATTTTAAGGCTGAGAAACCGATGATCGTGTTTTTAGAACAGAAGAACTGCCATGCATGCGATATCCTGCATACTGAACCGCTAAACAGCAGCAGTATGATTGAATTGATTGATCAGTTTGATGTGGTTCAGCTTGACATCACAACAGAGACTCCAGTGTTGACGCCTGGTGGTGATCATATGGGCGCCAGTCAGTGGGCGAAGAAGCTGGGAATATTCTATACCCCTGCACTGATCTTCTTTGATCAGGAGGGCAAGGAAATAATCAGGCTGGATTCAGTCACCGGCCAGCATCGCCTGAAAGGGGTGATGAGGTATGTGTTAACGGGGGCTTATAAGAAATATCCAACATACCTGGAATACCGCTTTGGACGGATGGATGCGTATTGAAAAAAAGAAGTTTGAAGTCGGAGGTCGGAGGTCGGAGGTCGGAGGTCGGAGGTCGGAGGTCGGAGGTCGGAGGT
>DAOVWW010000335.1 GCA_030636465.1 Gammaproteobacteria bacterium | reverse complement strand
GATGACAGTGCTACAAAAAATGGAACCTCTTTGGAAAAAGAGCGGGATGTGAGTGCACCTTCCATCAAAACATCTCATTTATCTCTGAATGAAGAGGCTAAATCAGGCGTAAATAGCGAACCTGAAAATAGTGCAGCACAGACTCCTGCCACTACAAAAGTACCGGAAACCACTGACAAGAAATCAGCAGCAGACACACCCGCAGGCTCGGGGCAGGATGATGGGGAACTGATAATAAATAACCCCTATGTAAAAAATGCCAGCCCCGATACTGCTGATAAGACCAGAGTTCCTTCTGAACAGGCTCAAAAAGACGATCAGGTTATGCTTACCTCCGGGTTGACTGATGAAGAATTTGAGGAAGAAGCTAAATCTGAAAGCGATAAGAAGAAATCTCTCGAAGATGATTTTGAGAAAGAGTTCAATGCTGATGACACCGGCACCATTAAACAGCTCCTGGATACTGTTAAAAAGCCTGAAACCGTTGTCCGCAGTGCCTGGTCAAATAGTTCTGCTCGGCGTTACCTGCTCGACAATGTAGATTCCTACCGGGCGAAAGATGAAGACCAGAATATGGAAGATGTCATCGAGAAAGTCTACGGTGGCAAAGTTGGAGGAAAGTTTACACCCGCAAAATTCTTCAAAGAAAACCTGTTATTCAGCTTTCTAATTTTCCTGCTTATATTCCTGATAGGCTGGAAAGCTGCTGGAATTCTCTTCCCTGATGTCATGCCTGCCCTTAATGACCAAATAATTAAGACTGTACAAAAGACGACAACAAGCAAGCCTGTAACTCAACAGGAAAAAAAGAAAGAACCAGTTGTCACCAATGTTGAAAACAAGCAGGAGATTGATAATATGCTTTCGCATTGTCTGATTACTGCAGATGGCCGAAATCAGCTTGCATCAGCGTTTACCAGGGTTGGTTATCAATTCACTAACACTCAACTGACGCTTTCATATGAAGAAGTAAGTGATTCCATCGACGTTTGGGAAGGTATGAATATGAACTTCTACATTGAAGATGCCATCCTTCGGTTTCGAGTACTTAGCAAACTTAGCCTACCAGTGGTCCGGGATGCTCAGAAAGCTGTTTCTGACTATAATCAATCACTAAACGGTTTAAAAACACAGGCTGATGAACTGCAGAATCGCATACGAGGCATTCAGACCGCTGGAGGAAACCAGTCGACCGGTACTATTAATAAACGTATACCTCTACGCAATCAACTTGATGACATAAAATCTCGACTTGCCGAGGAGCCTGCAGAGGAAAGATTTACTGAATTAATGGCTAAGCTCAATATAGTAGAAGACATTTTAACCGGGCAACAGAAGTCTAATAATGTTGATCGCGATGAATTTATCGATAGCGGGCAGGAATGGCTAGTGAACATTGCTGACACCGAATCAACTATTATCGGTAAAGAAATCGAGGAGGCCATCACACTCTCTATTAAAAACCCTGCCGACAAACTTAAGCAGGCCACGCCTAATCTGACGGCATTTTATCTATCAGAACTCGACACTGCCCTTAATAATGCATTGAACCTTGCATCATTAATCACGTACACCCCTGAAACCAGGCTTAAACCCTACAGGCTTGAGCTAATAGGCTTAAATCGTCGACTCAACAAACTTATGAAAAATGAGCTGCCTGCATGGATAGGGTTTGATCGCTGCCTCGAACAGAAACGAACAGAAGTTCTCGGCGTATTAAAGTAAATTACATAGCCAACAACTAATTCATAATCAACACCTCAATAAACAAAACAGACCACAATGCTTTCAAAATTCTTCAATAATCCTGCTCTACGTAAATTCTGGCTAAAGATTCGCTACCTGCTTGGCCCCCTGTTCCTGATTTTTTTATTGCGCTATATCAATACCGACTATCTGCTGGCAGGCTTCCTGATATCACTATTTGGTGAATTAATACAAACATGGAGTTTTGCTTCACTAGTAAAAAATGTCGAACTAACTGTTCGTGGCCCCTATGTCATTGTCAGAAACCCGATGTATCTGGGCCGTTATTTCCTTGGTCTGGGCTTCGCCGTACTGTTTGGCAATATCTGGTTTATTCTTTTTTATACAGTCCTTTATATTTTCTACATGGTCAACCGCGTAAAACGTGAGGAAGTGAGGCTGATTGGCCTGCTTGAAGGCTATGACGAATATCGCAGTAAAGTACGCTCTTTTCTCCCTACTAAAGGTGTCAGCGACACTAACCCTCTGTGCTACTTCAACTGGCAAACGCTGCGAAACAATAATGGAGATCAGAATTTTCTCGTCTTCATGCTGATCTACGCCGTTATTTTTGCTTACGTCATATTCTTTAAATAACGATCGATACGACGATAGCGGATGGCCTCCGCAATATGCTGTTCCTGCACGTCCTCACAGGCGGCCATATCCGCAATCGTTCTTGCAACTCGCAACAGGCGATGAAAAGAACGTGCGGACAAACATAGCTGTTTCATCGCATCAGCGAGACAGGATTTTACTGAACCGGGTATACAGCTCTCAGCATTCAGTTGGCGCGGGCTCAGCTGCGCATTAAAAGACCCACAACGATCTAATTGCTGTTGCCGCGCATGAATTACACGCTGCCTAACTACCCTGCTACTTTCTGCCTG
>DAOVWW010000156.1 GCA_030636465.1 Gammaproteobacteria bacterium | reverse complement strand
TATTAGGTATTAAGTTTTATGCTTTACGTAAAATATAGTACCTAATACCTAATACCTAATACCTAATACCTAATACCTAATACCTAATACCTAATACCTAATACCTATTTGTTAACCTAAACTGAGCTTGAACCTGAACTCCTGTTCCTTGCCGTTTTTGTGTTCAACTGTCAGTCGAATAATCCAGACCTTGGAGCTGCGCAGTTCATTGGCATCAATCTCACCGAGCAGGCCGCCTTTCACGACTTTCTTCACCTTGGCTACTTTTTTCCAGTCGCCCGGGTTTTCACCGGCACCGATGTGGATGGTCGCTTTCTTGAACTGGTCAGCTTCAGCCGTGCCCATTACCTGCACGATAGGACCTTTCTTGCCCTGCACCACCTGTACTCCGGAGATGTTGGCACTGAGGAACATGCCAGCTTCGGCTTCCAGTGCCTTATTGGCATTAACGATGCCATGGCCGGAGTACTGATCAACACCGGGTGTATCGACATCATCGGCGGTCTGCATAAGTATCTGCGCCACCTCTTCACCGGTCAGCTCAGGATGTTTTGACATCACCAGTGACGCTACACCGGCAACAATGGGCGCGGAGAACGAGGTGCCGCTGGCACGGTAATAGCGCTTGTCCTTACCGACGTAGTTAGCCCCGTTTTTGTATTCCACCCCGGGGATATCACGCATGGTATCGGTGCGCCTTGCACGCAAACTCAGGACATCGATGCCCGGTGCAGCGATATCGATCTGTGCCCCCCAGTTGGAGAAGCTGGCGCGTTTGTCTTTGAGGTCAGTAGCACTGACAGAGAGCACACCATCGAGACCGGCGATGCCGTAATTCTTGACGTCCACGCCTTCATTGCCGGAGGCAACAATGATCAATACACCTTTCGATATGGCATATTTCACGGCCGCTTTCTCGATGTTGGTAATCTCTTTACCACCGACGCTCATGTTGATGATGCGAGCACCGTTATCGACTGCGTAGGTGATGGACTTGGCCAGGTACGAGGCCCGAGAATGGCCGAAGCTGTTCAATGCCTTAAGTACCATGATTTTGGCATGCGGATTGATCCCTGCCATGCCGATCTTGTTGTTCTGAGTTGCGGCGATGATGCCCGCTACGATGGTACCGTGGCCGTCATGATCCCAGGGTTTGTTATGACGACCGTAGAAGTCCCAGCCAATGACATCATCGACATAGCCATTGCGATCATCATCTTTGCCATTGTTCGGCACTTCTTTAGGATTGCGCCAAAGGTTTTTCCAGTCGATATCGAGATGGTTCCAGTCCAGTCCCGTGTCGATTACGGCGACAATTACCGGCTTAGGGTTCTTGCCTAGTTTATTCCACGCAGACTTGCTGTCAGCCGTCAGGCCAACCCGTTTGATTGCCCACTGGTTATCGTATTTCTGCTTCCAGGCGCCTTTGCCCTTGTACAGAGGGTCATTGGCAGCAGCCTGTTTTTCACGGCAGTAGTTGGTCTCATACTCGATGCCTGCAGAATCAAGTTGTGACTTGACAGATTTTTCTTTTGATTTAGGCAGGGTCAGTACAGTGTATTGCTGACCACCGACAGAAATGGCATCCGTGACAAACTGTTGCAGGGCGGCCGGCAGGACCGCTGTCGGCGTGGCAACCAGACTGGTCTGTGCCGTCGTGTCGACACTGACCTCGAAGCTCTGCCCGGCTTTTGCACCTTTAGCACCGATGGCTGAGGACGGAACTGTCATGGCGAGGTTGCCCTTACTATCAGTGGTGCCCTGTATCGGTTCCTGATCATGATCGGTCTGCGGTTTGCTGCCGCCATTGCTCGGCAGGGCTACATTTGTAGTGGAATCAGCAAACAGTTTGATCTTCTGCCCGGCGGTGGCCTGTGCAGCGCTGCCAGCAGAGACCGCAGAGGCCCTGGCCTTGACATAGATCGTTACCGGGACGTCCTTTGGATCATCGTCATCATCTTTTTCTTTAGTTGTCGTGCCACCTCCTCCCGGGGCATCGCGTGGATCATCGCCACCATCCGGGCGAGGGGTGTCGCGTGGGTCTTCGTCATCATCATCGTCACCACCACCCTCTGGTCGAGGTGTATCACGTGGGTCATCACCACCACCTTCAGGCGGCGGCGCATCACGCGGGTCGTCACCACCACCTTCAGGCGGCGGGGTATCGCGTGGGTCATCGTCATCAGGGGACTCTGGATTACCATCACGGAAGCTGCACCAGGTCGGGCTATCGCTGCCGATCTTGATGTGGACAGTAGGGAAGTCTGCGCCCATCAAATAATTTTTATCTTCCTCTTCTTCGCAATCATCTCTTAGTGATGGGAAGGGTGGACCGAGGCGGTTGCTGACATCATCAAGCTCAATCTTTATTCGTTGTAATGCCCAACCCCAACTCTCTATCTGGGTACCATTAGGGCCGATCTGAATGAAGTCCGGCAAGTTGTTACCTGGTTTTGTTTTTGAACGAAGAGGGCATTCAGCTTTGACCATGCAGGCCTGTAATGCCGCATTGGCAGCCTGAACCGCACTCCTTGCCGCTTCAGCGGCACTCAGGCGGGCCAGGACTACACGCCGTGCCTCATAGGCGTCATTAGTTGCTTTATCCTCGGCAGTAAGATCATTAACAAGTTCCTGTAGCCGTTTCTGGCGGGCTTTCATTTCATCGGCCGACCAGGTTTTCAAGTAACGGCCAGCTATTTGACCTAATGCTGCGCCAGGGCCATTAGGTTTCTTGAATCCCTTGAGTGCATCTTTCCATTTCTTACCTCCTGCGTCATAGGCATCTTTCATATCCCCTGCAATATCTTTGATGTCGGAAATCGTACTCTTGTCATTGTTAAAGTCACCTGTCGGTGCCGGAATTCCACCTGTAATATCACCAATTGGGGTGCTGAACTCAAAGTTTGGTTGACTCGAATCTACCGCTCCAACCTGTTGAACACCACCGATAACCAGCCCTTCATTTACCCCGGTAGCCACCAGACTTTCGAGGTCTTTTACCCCTTCATAGAAACTGTCCAGGTTATCAAGGAATTCAGCGACATCAGTTTCCTTTATTTTACTGGGGTCCATTTTAAGAAAATCATCTAAAGTGCCTGCAACACTGGCGATATCAAGCAACATGCTTCCCATGTTGTGAAGGAACCGGTGTACACCCTGAGCCAGTGTTGCGCGGCCAAGGTTTTCAGTAGTGATAGAGCCCTGATTATGCAAGCTCTCGAAATGTTTCAGGTGGGCCTTATTGGCTTTATTCAGCCAAATTATGAGGTGTTTGAGAAAGTCATCTGCTTTATCAAGATTGTCTTGAAAAAACCCGGCGGCTTCGCAGTCAAGTATCGGACATTCCATCGCCTGGCAGGCCGCAGCGAATGCCAGAATGGCATCCGCCTTGGCGCTGATGTCGTCCAGATCACTGTTATCTCGAGGAATGACATCGCTACGAGGTACGCCATCTGTATTATAACTGCTCTTGTTTTTTACTCCGCTTGCCGTTGCAGATAATGGCACAGTCATTGTTGTCAGGAAGGCGACGAATACAAAATAAATCAGAAAACGCAGAGAAATTCGTGATTTCATATTACCCTCCACGAGGGTGGCAAGATCCATTTGACGTTTAGCGAAGCAGTAGGCGAAGACTTGTGAGTAGCGGGTGTCCTCATTACCTGTAAGCAACTCTAAAATGCGTATGGACAGATACCCTCGGTGTATTGTTGTTGAATGGCAGAAAAAAGAACTGCCAGAACAACTGATTGTTTTGCTTATTAATGCCATTAACAATACCAATACGGCAATAAAAAATCTATATGGATTGCGTAAGCATCAGATTATTATTAATTTATAACAATATTATGCACTGGACGTATTCAAAATACAGGAGTAGATTATAATCTATATGCATGCATAAAATAAACTTATGTCAAGGTCTTTTATACTCAGCATAAGAAGAATAGCTGCTTAGCAACCTGTCCTGGAGGATTTAAATCATGTATACGAAAAACGAGCATAAAGTTCCATTTTTACTGAGTGTTTTTGTTATTACCTGTGCATTTTTGATGATGCCGTTGCAATCACAGGCTATTACCAAGCATATATCGATAGTTGGAGAGACCGGCCAGCCGATGGCTAATACCACCATAACTATTACCTTCCAGGATGGTACTGCGGAAGAGGAAGATACCGATGACAAAGGCCTGCTGATATTCAATTTTGGCAAAAAAGGTGATTATGTACTGACGGACCCAAATGGTCGTGTTGTGGGTAATGTTTCGACTACAGGTTTTAGCACTGGTCAGAAAGCCGCTGCTGCAGCCGGGGCGGCAATTGCTGCAATATTGATAATCGATAACTCCGGTTCTAACAACGATAACAGCGGTGATTCCAGCTCCAATGATTCAGGGTCTGGTGATTCAGGTTCAGGGGTACAGGATTGTGGGGCGAGTTTGCCTGGCACTTATGATGTGAGTTATTCCATCGCCAGTAACCCGGCGAACCACCCTTTTTACATATCACCAAATATCGTTATGGATGTTGTTGTTCAGGGATCAAATATTAGTTTCTTTCCGGTAAACTTGCATGGCAGCTACAGCAACTGCTCATTTACTGCTTCTAGTAATGATTCTTTTGCAGGATTTAGCACTACATATGTTTTCAGTGGCACACAGAATCCATCAACCGGGACGATAACCGGAACACTGACGGTCGGTGGTGATGGAAATTTACCCAGCGGTCAGCCGATCGTCTATAACTGTCAGGGAATAAAAAGATAAGTTGTAGAGGATGGCTCCTGCCGGGCATCTGTACATGCCCGGCAGGGTCTAATTATTTTCTTTATTAAAATTTAAATAGTTTTTAACGGTACTAGTTTAAGTAGCGT
>DAOVWW010000283.1 GCA_030636465.1 Gammaproteobacteria bacterium | reverse complement strand
TCGATGTGCAGGGTGTGGGCTATGAGCTAGATGCGCCGATGACTACCTTCTACGATCTGCCGATGGAAGGCTCGGAGCTGATGTTGCACACCCACCTGGTGGTGCGTGAGGATGCACAACTATTGTTTGGCTTTTCAACTGAAAATCAGCGTAATTTATTCAGACATTTATTGAAAATCAGCGGCATCGGCCCACGAGTAGGCCTGGCAATATTATCGGGCCTGTCAGTGAAAGAATTTCGCCTGTGTATCAATGGCGAAGATATAGTCAGGTTAACCAAAGTCCCGGGTATAGGCCGTAAGACAGCTGAAAGAGTCATTCTTGAATTGCGTGGAAAACAGCTGCCTGGTATGTCAGCGGATGACGATGTGGTTGTTGCGGGCGGTGTCAATGATGTCCGTGCTGATGCCGTCAGCGCCCTGGCCGCTCTGGGTTATCGGGAAAAAGAAGCAGAGAAAGTTATTGGTCAACTGGCAGATCGGGCTGATGCAGATGAAACGGTGACCAGCGAATCGCTGATCCGGCAGGCATTGCAAGCAATGTCAGGAGGTTCACGGTGATAGAAACTGATCGCCTGATCGCACCTGAGACAAAAGAAGAGACAGGTGAGCGGGTTTTTGACAAGGCATTGCGGCCGGTATCACTTGCTGAGTTTGTCGGTCAGCCAAGTATCCATCAGCAACTGGATATTTTCATCACCGCCGCACGCAACCGTGAAGAGGCACTGGATCATGTCCTGTTATTTGGTCCGCCGGGACTGGGTAAAACCACGCTGGCTCATATTATTTCAAATGAAATGGAAGGCAAGCTGCATCAGACTTCAGGGCCTGTGTTGGAAAAGGCGGGTGACCTGGCTGCATTGCTGACCAACCTGGAGCAGGGCGACGTCCTGTTTATTGATGAAATACACCGTTTGAGTCCTGCAATTGAAGAAATTCTTTATCCTGCTCTGGAAGATTATGAGCTGGATATTATGATAGGTGAAGGGCCTGCTGCCCGATCAATTAAGCTTAGCTTGCCACCTTTTACCTTGATCGGCGCAACCACCCGAGCAGGGCTGTTGACCTCACCTCTACGGGATCGTTTCGGTATCGTGCAGCGGCTGGAGTTTTACGACAGCAAGCAGCTGCAGCAGATCATACTTCGTTCTAGCGGTATATTAGGTGTAGAAGCCGATGCTGAAGGTGTTGCTGAAATAGCTCGCCGTTCGCGTGGTACGCCACGAATTGCCAATCGGCTGCTACGTCGGGTGCGTGACTATGCCGAAGTAAAAGGTGACGGCAAACTGAACAAACCGATCGCCTGCTCAGCTCTGGATATGCTGGAAGTAGATGAGCACGGCTTCGATGAGATGGATCGCCGTTTATTGTCTGCTATCGTACAGAAGTTCGATGGTGGCCCGGTAGGTGTGGATAACCTTGCCGCTGCCTTAAGCGAAGAAAGAGATACGCTGGAAGATGTTATCGAGCCTTATTTAATACAGCAGGGATTCATCATGCGCACCCCACGTGGCCGTGTAGCAACGCGCCTCGCATGGGAGCATTTCGGACTGGATTACCCGGAGAAGGCTGACGATTGTTAGGACAAGTTGATGTAAAAACGTATCAAGTTCATGTAGGTGCGAATGAATTCGCACCTACATTTTTGTCATAGTTTTTCTACAGGAATTCACCATTTTTTAACCATTTCGATAGACTGGTAATTTCTCCACAGCCCTGTATAGTTCATTGAATTTTTAAACAATAGCATGACTCCGGCAGGCAGATTTGAGCAGTCCCGCATTTGTATTTCCAGTTCGCATATATTATGAAGACACCGATGCAGGTGGTGTTGTTTATCACGCTAATTTTCTCCGTTTTATGGAGCGTGCCAGAACCGAATGGTTGCGTGAACTGGGTTACGAGCTGACGGCGCTGGAACAGGAGTTCGGATTTTTGTTTGCAGTCAGATCAGTTGATATCGACTACCTGAGTCCCGCTCATTTAAATGATTTGCTTAAAATAGAAGTGTCGATTGCCCGCCAGGGTAAGGCATCACTGGACATAGATCATAAGGTTCATCGGGACGAGACCCTGGTGTGTCGTGCCAGAATAAAATTAGCCGGTATTGCAGCAGACAGTTTTCGCCCCATGGCATTACCGTTCACACTGGATTGAGGAGATAAGATTTGGATACAGTTGTAGAGCTCGCCAACCCGCAGCAGAGCCTGTCAATTCTACATATGATCACACAGGCCACTTTGGTCGTGCAGCTGGTGATGGCCATGTTGATGCTGGCTTCCGTGGTGTCATGGGCGTTGATCTTCCAGAAGTGGAAAATGATACGCGATGCACGTCGCTCGGCTGATGAATTTGAAGAATCTTTCTGGTCAGGTGGAGACCTGAGTAAACTATATTCTGATTGGGGCGGTAAACAGGCTCGTGACGATGGCGGCATGGCAAGTATTTTTATTGCCGGTTATCGTGAGTACTCCCGCCTTTACAATCAGGAAGACATAAAACGCGGTGAAATTACCGATGGTGTGCAGCGTGCTATGCGTGTCGCCCTGGCACAGGAAATAGAGGAACTGGAAGGTGGCTTGTCCTTTTTAGCGACTGTTGGCTCCACGTCCCCTTATGTCGGGCTGTTTGGGACAGTCTGGGGGATTATGAATTCATTTCGTACTCTGGGCGTAATGAAGCAAGCGACTATTGCATCAGTAGCCCCTGGGATATCAGAAGCCCTGGTAGCAACGGCCATGGGTTTGTTTGCGGCCATCCCTGCTGTTATTGCCTATAACCGCTTTTCCAATCATGTTGAACGTCTGATTATGCGTTACGAAATGTTTATGGAAGAATTTACCAGTATTGTTTCACGCCAGAGCTACCAGAAGAAGAAAGCTAACGATGTTTGAGCATTCCCGGCGCAGTCGTAAAAGCCAGATGAGTGAGATCAATGTTGTGCCCTATATTGATGTCATGCTGGTGTTGCTGGTGATTTTTATGGTGACGACACCCTTATTAACCCAGGGGGTTGAGGTTGACCTACCTCAGGCAGTTTCGGATGCGGTGAAAGATCCGGATGTTGAGCCGTTTATATTGGTTGTAGATAGAAATGGTCAGTTCTTTGCAAATGATAATGAAGTGGATGCATTATCCGAAGAAGAGCTACTCAGGCAGGCTAGTATCGTTTATAACCGAGATCCAAAAAGACCTTTCCTGGTAAAAGGTGACAGGCATGTAGAATACCAGGCGGTCATGACGGCGATGGTTTTACTTAAACAGGCGGGGATACGCAAAGTCG
>DAOVWW010000159.1 GCA_030636465.1 Gammaproteobacteria bacterium | reverse complement strand
GATTCTTCCTGCGGGTGAAGAATTCTAAAAGAAACACCGTCCCAATTCCATTGTTTGCCTGCAATACAGGGAGTCACAATATAATTTGCAGAATTATCATTAGGAATAGATTCATTCGTCAGCAGTTGCTGCACATTAATTCCTTCGAGTAATGTGCCTAAACTGCCACTATGGTCATTGTCGCCATGCGATATAAGAAGCTTATCCAGCATATTAATTGATAGTGATTTCAGCACAGGAAGAACGACGGCATCACCTGCATTGAACTTCTTACTGAAGCGGGCTCCAGTATCAAATAGCAGACTGTGCTGCCCTGTTTTTATTATGGCGGATAAACCTTGACCGACATCAAGCAAAATCATTCTGAACTCACCATGACGCATCTCTGCATGCAAGGGGTATAGGAATAATAGAAAGCCAACCGCTGCCAGCTTTCTAACTTTAAATCCTGTAGGTAAAACAACAGTCAGTACAACAAACATTAATCCAATAAATGCAGCGGCGGAAGTATCAGGATAGAAATTCACCACATCTGCGGATACAGTCAGGGTCTCAAGCAGTGCCCATAATTGCTGTAATAGAAAATTGGCCAACTGATACGTATATTGGTCAATAAAACTATTACCGAATAGCAAGAATGACAAACTGGCGCACAACACTAGCGGCACGATCAGCAACGCCACGACCGGGATGGCAATAATATTGGCAACTGGCCCTGCAAGCGGTATCTGTTGAAAAAATAGCAAGCTAAGCGGTGCCATCATCAAAGACAGTTTCCATTGCAGAGATACCGCCTTAAATGATCGTTTTTTAGCCCAGCTCTGCTTGTACTGATGAAATAGTACGATATATAAAATCATCGTCACGGCACTAAATGAAAGCCAGAACCCTGCAGATAGAACAGCCAGGGGATCAATTAATAAAATCAATAATAGCGACAAAGATAAAACATCCAGTGGCCGAACATTTCTGCCTGATATAACGGCAACACTCAAGACAGCAAGCATCAATAGTGCGCGCTGCGTCGGTAAAGAAAACCCGGCCAGCAGGCTATAAAATAATGCAAAAATTAATGCAGCAATAGCCGCTGCCTTGTGCGCCGATAATCTTAGGCTGAGAACTGGCAAAGTGGACCAGAAGAAGCGAAATAAAAAAAAGGCTATAGCGGCAACCATTCCTACATGCAGTCCGGAAATAGCCATTAAGTGCGAGGTGCCGGTTTTTTGTAACACTGACCATTGTTGTGTAGAAATGGCACGGCGATCGCCTGTCGCCAGCGCAGTTATAATACCTCGCATAGGTGAACCGGCAAGACTGATATCAATTTGTCTGGCTATAGCCAGGCGAAAATGATCGATGTAAGCAGGCTGGTCTAAATCGGGTAAGCGATGATTTACCCTGGCAGAGTTTCTGTCACCTGCCTTAGGTTTACGTATATAAGCCGTGGCTATAATTTTATGATTGAACAGCCATTTCTCATAATCGAAACCGGCAGGATTGGCAAAACCATGTGACGGTTTAACGCGTAGTAACAACGTCCAGGCTTCACCGGGCTGCGGATTTATTGATTTCTTGCGGTAGTCACTGATGCGTATTCTGCCCTTAATCTGCCTGCCATTGACCACTTCAGACCCAAACACATTCAGGTTGAACCGAACTATCCGTCCTTCTCTTTCTGGCAAGCCCTCCACATGTCCTTTGACAGTAATAATTTTACCCGCCAGCTCATGCGCTAAGGAGTTAGACAATTGCTGCGCCGTACAAAACCCGGCCCAGGCATAAGCGGTAAAAAAGAACAGGCCAGCCATACGCCATTTTTTCAGCAGCATCAGCAGTAATAAAATACATGCAAAAATTACAGCAAAAAAAACTGCCCGGTCTAAAGACGGCATCGCGACAAAACTACAGATTCCCGTCAGAAAAGCCGCAGCATGGCGAGGTAAATGTGAAGAGATCATGACTGGCATCCTTGCCTGCAGTGAGTTTCAATAATCCATTTGAGTTGCCTTGATTAGAAGTCTAAATAGCATTCAAATCAAGTAAATATGCCTAACACTTGATAAAAAAGGTGAAACCTGAGAATCGGGTGATATACTTAAACTATGCCAAGGAAGTTTATCAAACGTTATCTCCCTGACCGCAAGAGTATCCATGAAACATCACAACTGCGGCATTTCAGGCCATATCTTCACCACCCCTGCCTGTGGCATCTGAATAGACGAACGGTTTCTGGTGCGGTCGCGATCGGCCTGTTCTGCGCCTGTTTGCCTATGCCTATGGAAATGCTGATTGCAGCAATGATGGCCATTTTATTTAAAGTGAATTTACCCATTTCAGTGACCCTGGTCTGGGTATCCAACCCAGTCACCTGGATTCCTCTCTACGGTGCAGGTTATCTATTGGGGGCAAAGATACTCGGCAGAGAACTTGTTGCCTTTGATGACATGACCATGGGCTGGCTAATGTCACAGGTCGTCCCGCTATGGCTGGGCTCCGTCATTCTTGGATGCTTGCTAGCCTTATTAGGTTACCTGTTAACCCGGGGCCTGTGGCGTTTGCATATCGTAATAAACTGGCAACAAAGACGTAACCGAATAGAAAAAATATGCCATCCGAAAGAGTCTTAGGTCTTCATTATTTTTTAACTTACGACTTACGACTTACGACTTACGACTTACGACTTCAGACTTCAGACTTCTTTCAACACCCCATCATCCAGTGTGCAGATCCGATTCATTCGTTCCGCCAGGTTTTGGTCATGGGTCACAATAACAAAAGCCGTGCCATTTTCTTCATTCATCTGCAGCATCAATGAATAGACTGATTCCGCCATACGGCGATCAAGGTTACCAGTGGGCTCATCAGCCAGTATGCATTGGGGTTTAGTGACCATCGCCCGGGCCAACGCAGCACGCTGGCGTTCGCCGCCTGAGAGCTCTCCAGGTTTATGCTCCAGTCGGTGAGACAGGCCTACCCGATTTAATATCTCTTCTGCCTGCTGCATTGCATACGTGCTATCTTCACGTCTAATCAGCAGCGGCATAGCAACATTTTCCTGTGCGCTAAATTCAGGCAGCAGGTGATGAAACTGGTAGACAAAACCCAGGCTGCGATTGCGCAACTGCCCTCGTTCGGCCTGTTTTAGAGAATTGATATCTATACCGTCTACCTTAACACTGCCTGAAGTCGGTTCATCCAGGCCGCCAAGTAAATGTAACAGAGTACTCTTTCCTGATCCTGAACTACCTATAATGGCTACCTGCTCACCTGCTGCAACTGAAAAATTAATTCCTTTCAGTACGGTAACATCCGCCGGGCCTTCACTAAATGTTCTATGCAGCCCTCTGCATTCGAGCACCAGTTTTTCATTCAACGAAACATCACTCATAACGCAACGCCTCAGCCGGCATCGTTCTGGATGCGCGCCAGGCTGGATAAAGTGTTGCCAATACGGACATAATAAAAGACAGGCCACCAATTATACTGACATCGTGCCAGTCCAGGCTGGACGGAAACCCGGAGATGTAATATAGATCAGCCGGCATAAACTGAACCTGAAAAAAACCCTCTATGGCAGTGACGATAGAAGAAACATTCAGTGCCAGTGCTATACCGCCTGCAAGCCCCAGCAAGGTGCCGATAAACCCTATTATCGTACCCTGGTAGACAAACACAGACATAATATTCCCTGGACTCATGCCGAGTGTTCTTAAAATTGCGATATCTGCCTGTTTGTCAGTCACCACCATGACTAAGGTCGATACCAGGTTAAACGCCGCCACGGCAACGATCAGCATCAAAATAACAAACATGACATTTTTTTCAATCTTCAGGGCACGGAAAAAACTGACATGTTCCTGTGTCCAGTTCCTTATTCTATAGTTGGGACCCAGTTGTTTGGCAAGGCCTAGTGAGAAGAGTGGCGCTGCATCAATATCTGCCAGCTTTAAACGCAGGCCGGAGACTTCATTCTTCATCCGGTACAGGGTCTGAGCATCAGTCATATCAATCAGTACCAGGCCACTGTCATATTCGTACATTCCCGCTTCAAACACGCCGGCAACGGTAAAACGTTTCATGCGCGGTAATATCCCTGCTGCGGTGACCGATGCCTGTGGTGCCATCAATGTCACTTTATCACCTGTCCAGACTCCGAGAGAGTAGGCTAATTCCTTTCCGAGTATGATGCGATACTTACCTGCTGCAAGATCATCTAGCTTGCCGCTTTTCATGTTCTCGCCCAGACTCGACACAGATACCTCTTCCTCAGGCAATATCCCACGTACCATCACGCCACTGCTCTTGCCATGCACCGTGAGCAGGCCCTGAGCCAGAACATAGGGCGCACTGCCGAGTACACCGTCATTGTTTGCAATGCTTTTCTGTATTACCGGCCAGTCAGTAAGATCCTTTCCATATCCCGCAACCGTGACGTGTGCGGCCACAGATAGAATGCGACTTCGCAATTCTTCTCCAAAACCATTCATGACAGAAAGCACTGTGATTAGAGCCGTGACCCCCAGCGCTGTACCCAGCATGGAGGCAAGAGAAATAAATGATATGAAATGATTACGCCGCTTGGCGCGGGTATAACGTAAGCCGATAAAAAGCTCTAAGGGGTGGATCATTCAGCTTCCGGGCGCATATGAGGAAATAACAATACATCTTTGATAGAAGGGCTATCCGTAAACAGCATAACCAGACGATCGATACCTATACCCTCTCCTGCTGTTGGCGGCATACCATGTTCCAGTGCACGAATATAATCAGCATCATAGGACATGGCTTCATCATCGCCT
>DAOVWW010000240.1 GCA_030636465.1 Gammaproteobacteria bacterium | reverse complement strand
GCTCGTGATCTCCGTGCGTTACTGTGAGCCAAGTCCAATAATCTTTGCGTTGTTGTGTAGGCATGTACTGTTGTCATTAATCCTTTTACTATGCCGAATTTCTCATGCAGGACTTTCACGGGGGGAGCCAGGCAGTTTGTAGTGCATGAGGCAGCTGAAACGATTGCCTGGCCAGCATACTCTTCATGGTTAACGCCATAAACAAACATTGGTGTGCCGTCTTTAGATGGCGCACTTTGAACGACTTTCTTGGCGCCTGCATCAATGTGCTTCTGGCAGCTTTCTTCTGTCAGGAAGAAGCCAGTACATTCAATAATCAGATCAGCACCAATATCAGACCATTTCAGATCAGCTGGGTCACGTTCAGCGGTCAAACGGATAGTTTTACCGTTAACAACCAGGTTGTTGCCTTCAACGGCAACATCACCATCAAAACGACCATGAACTGAATCATATTTGAGCATATAGGCAAGATAGTCTGCATCGAGCAGGTCATTGATGCCAACCACTTCTATATCGTTAAAATCTTTTGCGATAGCGCGAAACGCCATACGGCCAATACGGCCAAAACCGTTAATACCAACTTTAATTGTCATATCTTTCTCCAGAAATAAATTTAAAAATTAGGATTCATTTTTTAAGCTACCCGCTCCGCGAGGAGCGAGTAAAATGTTTTACGCAGAAACGTCTTCGATTGCCTTGCCTACATTGGCAGCGGTAAAACCAAAGAGTTCGAACAGTTCATTTGCAGGTGCAGACTCGCCAAACCTGTCTATGCCAATTACCTTTCCAGCTAAACCGACGTACTTGTACCAGCTGTCAGTGACAGCAGCTTCTACGGCAACACGAGCAGTCACTGATGATGGAAGTACTGATTCTTTATATGCATCATCCTGAGCATCAAAGACATTAGTACAGGGCATGGAAACGACGCGAACATTTTTACTGCTGGCCGCTGCGGCTTCTACCGCAATTCCAATCTCAGAGCCAGTAGCAATAACAATCACGTCCGGTGTGCCATCACAATCCTGTAACACGTAACCACCCTTAGTAATGTCTGCAATCTGTGCATCACTGCGAGTCTGATGTGGCAGCCCCTGGCGTGAGAAGATTAAACAGCTAGGTCCTGTTGTGTTATCAATTGCAGCCTTCCACGCCACTGCACTCTCGACAGTGTCGCAAGGACGCCATACCTGCATGTTTGGAATCAAGCGTAATGTAGGAATTTGCTCAACGGCCTGGTGAGTCGGGCCATCTTCACCCAGACCAATGGAGTCATGAGTATATACAAAGATAGACTGAATCTTCATCAAGGCAGCCATACGCAGTGCGTTACGTGCGTACTCTGAGAACATCAGGAAGGTCGCACCGAATGGAATAAACCCACCGTGTAGCACAATACCATTCATAATCGCCGACATGGCAAATTCGCGCACACCATAGTTGATGTAGTTGGCATCAGGGATATCTGCACGCATAGCCTTATAGCCTGACCACTCAGTCAGGTTGGAACAACCAAGATCGGCCGAACCACCGAATAACTCAGGTAGTGCCTGCGAATAGGCTTCTATAGAAGCCAATGATGCCTGGCGTGTTGCCTTGCTTTCACCTTTTTCATTACACTCAGCAATGAACGCTGCGGATTTAGCAGCCCAGTCAGCTGGGCGCTCACCAGATACGCGACGTTTGAATTCGTCAGCCAGTTCCGGGTGTGCAGACTCGTAAGCAGAAAACTTATCATTCCAGGCCGCTTCTGATGCAGCGCCCTTCTCTTTAGCATCCCAACCTGCGTAAACATCATCAGGAATTTCAAAGGCAGCGTAATCCCAACCCAGTGCAGCCTTAGTCAGATTTACTTCTTCTTCACCCAGTGGCGCACCGTGGCTGGCATGGGAGCCTGCTTTGTTAGGTGATCCAAAACCGATAGTGGTTTTACAGCAAACCAGCGTTGGCTTATCTGTCATAGCTACGGCAAATTCCATCGCCTTGTTCAGCGCTTCAGGATCGTGACCGTTTACATCCTCAATCACGTGCCAGCCATAGGCTTCAAATCGTTTGGGTGTATCGTCGGTAAACCAGCCTTCAACGTGACCATCGATAGAGATACCGTTGTCATCCCAGAATGCGATCAGCTTACCCAGACCCAGAGTACCAGCCAATGAACAGGCTTCATGTGAGATGCCTTCCATCAAGCAGCCATCACCCATAAATACATAAGTGTTATGGTCAACTATAGTATGGCCGTCCTTGTTAAATTCTGCTGCCAGTGCGCGTTCAGCGATAGCCATGCCCACGGCATTGGTAATACCCTGACCCAATGGACCAGTTGTTGTCTCAACACCCGGCGCGTAACCATACTCTGGATGACCCGGTGTTTTTGAATGAAGCTGGCGGAATGCCTTAAGGTCATCAATACTAAGGTCATAACCTGTCAGGTGCAGGACTGAATAAGGCAACATGGAACCATGTCCGTTTGACATAACAAAACGGTCACGATCAACCCAGTCCGGGTTAGTCGGGTTATGGGTCATGTAATCATTAAAAAGAACTTCGGCGATATCTGCCATGCCCATTGGGGCACCCGGGTGGCCAGAGTTTGCTTTCTGCACGGCATCCATGGCCAGGGCACGAATACCATTAGCCAATTTACGTCGATCGGTAGTTGCTGACATGGGACTTCCTCTTTGGTAATTGTTAATTCTTGCTGACTGCGCCAGTGCAAATACAGGTGATTTTATATATAGCTATCCAGCAATCAGGATATTCCAGCGCATAAACGGTCTATTTTCCCCTACTTCGACACTTTCATCAATAGTGAATCCCTATCTTATGGTTATCGAACTAACCGCGCCCACGTGTTTACTAGAGTAATAGCCTGCCAGTTTACAAAGATAAGATACCGCCGTTACAGCATAGCGGAATACCAGATTTTGTGTTGTATAAATGAAACATCAATGACTAACTTAACCCGTATTTATCATACAAAATCAGGCATTAATACTTGTGTCGCATAATCACAACAAAAGGAGCTGCCCGATCTCATTTAGGCGATAAAATGCTTGTTTTAACAGACAAATGGTCTACATTTAGAAGTATGGGTTTCATGTTCATAAATAATGCGCTAAGCCCGGATAAAATAATTCTATTCAATATAGGGAAATAAAATGTTACCAGCCGTTACAAAAATCATTTCAGGGAAGGTTGAATTTACAGCTTTTTTAGTTATTCTAGTTGCCTTTATTCTATCTATACTACCGAATACAGCCTACTCACAGGAAACATTACGTCTAGTCATACAACCTATCCAGTCTGAGCAAAGAACTCGTCAAATCTTCCAGCCTATGGCTGATTATTTTCAATTCCTCACTGGCCAGAAAGTCGAGATCATCACCTATCCTAATTTCATTTCCTACTGGACTGAAACACAGAAACCTGACAGTTACGATATTGCCTTCGATGCAGCACACTTTATAGATTACCGTGATAAAAATATGGATTACACTGTGCTGGCTAAACAACCAGGCAGCGTTAGTATTTCACTGGTTGTAACTGAGGATGCACTGGTTTTTGAAGCCGAGGAACTGGTCGGGAAAAAGATCGCAACGCTTGGCCCTCCCAGCATACCTGCTGCCCGCATAAATGAAATTTTTGATAATCCAATTCGTCAGCCTACTATCATTGAAGGTAATGATTC
>DAOVWW010000055.1 GCA_030636465.1 Gammaproteobacteria bacterium | reverse complement strand
GCACAGCATTCCCGATGAAGTCACACCCCGAACAGCAGCTTTTTTAATTTGCATGCCTGCAGGCAGTTTTGCACCAACCAGGGCCGCAATAGTGAACATCCCCTGACGTGCATTGGCCGCGCCACAAACAATGGTAAGGCTACGCGCTCTGCCGACATCGACTTTGCAAACACGTAAACGATCAGCATCGGGATGGGCAGATATCTCCTCAATTCTGCCAACCACCAGCTTATCCGACAACTCACCCGCGACATCAATGCTACCGACTTCCAGACCGGCCATAGTTAACCTATCGGCAAGCTCGTCGGTATTCAGCTTAGGCGAGACCCATTCACGTAACCAGGCTTCACTGACCAGCATATTAGAGCCACCTCTTCGGATACGTCATCGAATACACACCAATGCAAAATATTTCTGTCATCAGAATTGCCTCAAGAAGCTCAAATCATTCTCAAAAAAGAGACGCAAGTCATTGACTCCATAGCGTAACATTGCCAAACGCTCCACACCCAGGCCAAAAGCAAAACCTGTATATTTCTCGCTATCAATACCTGCATGACGGAACACTTCAGGATGCACCATGCCACAACCCAGCACCTCCAGCCAGCCCGTATGGGAACATACCCTGCAACCAGAGCCGCCACACATGACGCAACTGATATCGACCTCTGCCGAGGGTTCAGTAAAGGGAAAAAATGAGGGTCTGAACTTCACATCCAGATCTTTTTCAAAAAATATCTTGAGAAACTCAGACAGCACACCTTTTAATTCAGCGAAGCTGACATTTTCAGCAACATACAAACCCTCTATCTGGTGAAACATCGGCGTATGCGTGACGTCTGAATCACAGCGATAGACTCTGCCTGGGGCGATAATTCGGAATGGCGGTTCGTTGTTCTCCATAAAACGTACCTGCACTGGTGAGGTGTGGGTACGTAAAACATTTTTTTCATTTAATGCAGAGCCTTTCCTGGAATCTCCTTTGAGATAAAATGTATCGTGCATGGCACGCGCAGGATGGCTGGGGGGAATATTCAGTGCTTCAAAATTATGAAAATCGTCTTCAATTTCAGGACCTTCTTCTACCGCGAAGCCCATCGAAACAAAGATGTCTTCCAGTCGTTGCAAGGTACGGCTGACCGGATGCTGCCCACCACGCCGGGTGCTTCTTCCGGGTAAAGTGACATCGAGAGACTCTTCAGACAGCTTTTTATTTAAATCTGCCTGTTCGAGTGCACTTTTGCAGGCCGTAATTTCTTTCTGTACCTGATTCTTGGCAAGGTTGACCCATTTACCAAAATTAGGTCTTAGTTCTACAGGCAGGCTGCCTATACGCTTTAATTGCAGGGTTAATTCGCCCTTTTTACCGAGGTAGCGAACCCGAACATCATCCAGCACAGAGAGATCATTAGCGGCAACGGCGAGGCCTTTAGCCTGCACCACCAGCTCATCAAGTTCCTGACGAATTTTACTTTCTGAATCAGTCATTTAAATCTCATAATAAAAAAGGGGGTCATAAAAATGGGGCCAGAGTCTAATTTCGACTCTGACCCCTTTTTTATTACCGCCAATGGTACAGTGCAGCGATCAGGACGCGAGAGCTGTCCTGGCTTTTTCAGCTAAAGCAGAAAAGCCTTCACTGTCATGGAAAGCAATATCAGCCAATACCTTACGATCCAGGTCGATCTCAGCAATCGATAAGCCATTCATGAAACGGCTATAGCTAAGGCCATTCAGACGGGCCGCAGCATTGATACGTGCAATCCAGAGTGCACGGAACGTACGTTTTTTCTGACGACGATCCCGGTAGGCATACTGGCCAGCTTTCGCAACTGCCTGATTGGCAACACGAAATACATTTTTACGGGCGCCGCGATAACCTTTGGCGCGATTAAGTACTTTTTTGTGACGTGCGTGTGTCGTAACACCGCGTTTTACGCGTGGCATATTCTAATCCTCCGAGTTAACTGAATGGCAGCATCTGTTTAACAGATGCGACATCGGCTTTGTGAATAGTCGCTGCAGCACGTAAATGACGTTTACGTTTGGTCGACTTTTTCGTGAGGATATGACGGCGATGGCCCTGTGAGCGTTTAAACCCGCCACTCGCTGTCTTCTTGAAGCGCTTTGCAGCACCTCTATTGGTTTTCATTTTTGGCATATCTTACTCCGGTTTTTTCTATGTACATTGAATGTACGTTTTGCAACATATCGTTGCGATTAATACCCGCTTACCGTGAACCGTCGACGGTTTTACTGGGCTTTGCTTTACTGCTTATTACGCTTTTTTTGGCGCCATCACCATAACCATCTGGCGCCCTTCCATTTTCGGATACTGCTCAACAACTGCCATTTCCGAAAGATCCGCTTCAGCACGTTTGAGTAATTCCATACCCAGATGCTGATGCGCCATTTCTCTACCGCGAAAACGTAAGGTTAATTTCACCTTGTCACCGTTTTCAAGAAATTTGGTCAGTTTGCCCAGCTTGATGTTGTAATCGCCAATATCAGTACCCGGACGAAACTTTATTTCTTTAACTGTAAAAACTTTCTGCTTCTTCTTCGCAGCATGCTTACGTTTACTATCCTGATACTTGAACTTTCCGTAGTCCATCAATCGACAGACAGGCGGATCAGCATTAGGAGATATTTCTACAAGGTCAAGGCCGGCATCTAATGCCATATTAAGTGCTTCATCTGTTGCAACTAGACCTATTTGACCACCATCTTCACCGACCAGGCGCACCTTAGGCACCCGAATTTGCGAATTCATGCGATACTGCTTTTCACCTGCGATTGTTTAACCCTCCGAAACAGTTTTACTTTTGGCAGAAACCTCTTTGTTCAACAGCTCGGCAAATGTTTCTACCGTCATCGAACCCAGGTCTTCACCCTTTTGTGTACGCACAGAAACAGCACCACTTTCCACCTCACGGTTACCCACCACGAGAAGGTATGGAATACGCTGAATTGTGTGCTCGCGAATTTTAAAGCCGATCTTCTCATTTCTCAAGTCTGATTCGACCCTGAAACCCTGTTTTTTCAAGGTTTTTTCAATTTTAGTGACAAAATCAGCCTGATCATCGGTAATATTCAAAATTACGGCCTGCACAGGGGCCAGCCAGAGCGGCAGCAATCCTGCTGATTCTTCGATAAGAATTCCGATAAAACGCTCCAGAGAACCCAAAATTGCACGATGCAGCATGACTGGAACCTGTTTATTTCCATCATGATCAATATAGCTGGCATACAGCATGCCGGGCATGGAAAAATCGACCTGTATAGTGCCGCACTGCCAGACTCGACCGATACTGTCTTTTAATGAAAATTCAATTTTAGGACCATAGAATGCCCCCTCGCCCGGTTGCAGATCCCAATCCAGCTTTTTCGCATCAAGCGCATGTTCCAGCGCTAACTCTGCTTTATCCCAGTCCTCGTCCTTACCCACTCTTTTTTCAGGCCGAGTAGACAGTTTGATCAAAATTTCATTAAAACCGAAGTCTTTATACACCTCAAATAGTAAATCGATAAAAGCAGAAACTTCATCCTGAATCTGGTCCTCAGTACAGAAAATATGCGCATCATCCTGAACAAAGTTACGCAAACGCATAATACCGTGCAGGGTGCCAGAAGGTTCATTACGGTGACAGGAACCAAACTCAGCCAGCCGCAGCGGCAGGTCACGATAACTTTTCAGGCCCTGATTGAATATCTGGATATGTGCCGGGCAGTTCATCGGTTTGATGGCGTAATCACGGTTTTCTGATGAAGTGGTAAACATATCGTCATGGAATTTGTCCCAGTGCCCCGATTTCTCCCACAATGAACGGTCAATAATCTGTGGCGTATGCACTTCCTGGTAATCATGTTCGCGCAATTGTGCACGTATATAATTTTCGACGACCTGGTAGATGCGCCAGCCTTTATCATGCCAGTACACCATGCCGGGAGACTGTTCCTGTAAATGAAACAGATCCATTTTCTTAGCTATCTTTCGATGGTCGCGTTTTTCCGCTTCTTCCAGGCGATGCAGGTAAGCATTCAGCGCCTTCTTATCTGTCCAGGCCGTACCATATATACGCTGTAACATTTCATTATTTGAATCGCCTCGCCAGTAGGCTCCGGCAAGTTTCATCAGTTTAAAAGCTTTACCCAGCTTAGCTGTGCTCGGTAAATGCGGCCCGCGGCAGACATCAAACCAGTCACCCTGACGATAGATTGAAACCTCTTCACCTTCAGGAATAATATCCTCGATGATCTCGACTTTATATTCTTCACCCTTTGCGGCAAAAACTCTTATCGCTTCCGCCCTGTCCATAACTTCTCGCTCAATTGGCAGGTCACGTTTAACGATCTCATGCATCTTCTGCTCAATCTTGTTCAGATCAGCAGGCGTGAATTTTTCCTCACGGGCAAAATCATAGTAAAAGCCATCTTCAATAGCCGGGCCGATGGTTACCTGTGTGCCGGGAAATAACTCCTGAACAGCCTGTGCCATCACATGCGCGGCATCATGGCGAAACAACTCCAGGGCATCATCATCACGAGAGGTAACAATAGCCAAAGAGGAATCGTGATTCATGACATAACTGGCATCGACCAGCACATCATCGACACGGCCGGCTAATGTTGCTTTAGCGAGTCCTGGGCCAATATCTTCAGCAACTTGCAGGACCGTAACGGGGGAATCAAAGGATCGAGTCGATCCATCAGGAAGGGTAATTACTGGCATGCTAGCAACCTCGTCTCAGTGGCGGCCATTACTAGAGGCCGCGTGATGTAATAAACAAAAAAAACGGGGTCAGATAGGATTTAGATTTACAAAATCTGCTCTGACCCCTTTTAGGGATTAACCCTGCTTCTGGTAGGCACGGGCGAGATCGAATCGCCGACCACTACCATGTCAAGGTAGTGCTCTACCACTGAGCTACGCGCCTGTAAGGCGGCGGATTATGGTACAAATAACAACGACTTGCAAGGACTGAAAATCATGGCAGGGCTTATTTTACTGGCTATAAGCAGCCGAATCTCAAACAACAAAAATATTATACGAAATTGACCTAAATCAATTTCAGTCACAGACAACACCGATATAGTCAGTCGACTTACCCCCGCCACCAGGAGCCCGGCATGAACCATGACATTATAATTATTGGTGCAGGGCCTGCGGGCCTCAGTTTTGCCCGTTCTCTTGCGGACACCAGCCTTAGTATCTTAATCGTTGAGAAATCCCCGTTATCAATAATTAGCGATCCTGAACCAGATGGCCGTGAAATCGCACTGACTCATCTTTCAGTAAAACTAATGCAAAAACTTGGTGCCTGGTCGCGGATCCCTGCTGAAGACATCACCCTGATCAAGCAGGCAAAAGTAATGGATGGGGATTCCAGTTACAGCCTTGATTTTGATAGCCGGAAAGAAAAAGTATCAGCCCTGGGTTTCATGGTATCCAATCACCACATACGCAAGTCGCTCTACGAAGAAGTAGCGGCCCAGAACAATATTGATATCATTTGTGATACAAACGTAGATAAAGTTAAGACAGACGCTAAAAAAGCTGAAGTAACGCTATCAAATGGCGACACCTACAATGCCAGTCTGGTCATCGCTGCTGACAGTCGTTTTTCTGAAACTCGCCGTAAAATGGGCATAGCAGCCAAGATGCGAGACTTTTCCAAGGTAGCCATCGTCTGTCGAATGGAACATGAAAAAGAACACCATGACATCGCTACAGAATGCTTTCATTATGGTAGAACGCTGGCGATACTGCCTCTAAAGGGAAAAACCTCTTCGATCGTGATCACAGCCTCAACAACTAAGGCCGAAGACATTATGAACATGGATGAGACCAGCTTTAATGATGATATTCGAGAACGTTTTGGTAATCAGCTGGGGCAGATGAAGCTCATTGGCAAACGTTACCCTTACCCATTGGTCGCAGTACATGCTGACAGGTTTGTCAGTAATCGTTTTGCCCTGATTGGAGATGCTGCGGTCGGCATGCATCCGGTGACAGCACATGGTTTTAACTTGGGATTGCGTGGCCAGGATTATCTTGCCTGTGAAATTAAAAATGCACTGCTTAATAACCAGGATATTGGCGGATCGAAAGGACTCAAAAAATACGAGTCTAAACACATGAGGTTCACTCGACCCATGTATTACGGCACCAATGGCATAGTCAGCCTGTTCACCAACGACACACCTCCAGCAAGAGCCCTTAGAGCTGCAGCTCTAAGGCTTGCGAACAATCTGCCGCCTATCAAGCGGTTGATCTCTCACAGTTTGACCGAGAAAGAATCCGTTCAGGGAATTCGCCGTTTTTTGCCTAACTGAGGCTACTGGAGCTTTAGTCACACTGACGGGTAATCGTTGCCTTCCCCAACACCGTAACGCCCTGCTCTTTTTCATCTTTAGCAAGCACGGCAACACCGTCTTTGGTGGTAGCCAGGTGCGCCTTGCAATGGAGATGAATCTCCGTTTTTGACATCACATTGACTTTGTTATGTATGCAGTACCAGCCATTAGGATTCATCAGGTACATTCTTGCGACTGACATAACGCTTACATTGGGTTTAATTAACACCAGCTCTGCCTGCTTAGTCACTCCGGTGTCATTTATATTTCCACCTATACCGAACACCTTTACTTTTTTGCCAATCACACGATACTTAGGTTTGCTCGCATTAAAAGGATGTGTGCCCCAATTCTTCATGCACAAACGAACGGCTTCATACTCATCGGCCACCGCCAAAGTTGAAAACAAAAATAAACCAGCAATTAACAACCCTGATCGTTTAAGCATAACCATACTCTCTAAGTAAAAATCTAAGACAAAAAAAAGCGACCCGCATCTCTACGGGTCGCCTTTATCGTAACTATGATGAAATTAGTGTTTAATTACATCCAGTTCTACGCGACGGTTTCTGATGCGTCCATCACGAGTGCTGTTGTCAGCAACCGGGTTGGCTTCACCCATACCGCGAACAGTCATGTGAGCACGAGCAGTTCCTTTAGATTCCATATAATCAGCAACTGCATTAGCACGCTTCTCAGACAGTGTCAGGTTGTATGCTTCAGGACCAGATGTGTCAGTGAAACCAGTGACGTCAATGTGGCTTAATTCTTTCTGCAACAATTCTTTATAAGGTGCCAGGCGTGTATAAGCATTATCAAGAATTGCTTTATCTTCTGTAGTCAGTGTTGCACTGTCGAAAGCAAACTGCAGATTGTTGATAACAACATGCTCAAGAACAACGTTTTCTTCAACAATTGCAACTTCAGCTTTTTCTGGAGACTTCTTAGTAACAACTTTAGGCGCATCACCACATTCAGCCAGGAGTTTAGTTGTTTTGCTTGATGACCTTACACAATCCTTGTTGCTGTCTCTAACCAGCGTGCCATCGCTACTTCTTACATAGCTGTTTACTTTCTTTTCACCAGCTATTGCAGGCATAGTGCCAGCAACCAGGAGTCCTAATGCTACTACTAATAATTTTTTTGAATGTTTCATCTGCTTCCCTATTAAATAATTAAATAATAAATGGTATTGAACGGATATATCTGTCTGACTACTATCTTGCTTATTGTTACTTATTGAGTGATTTTATTATTAATTGTAGAAAAATATAAGGTCTATTCTTATTTATTTTCGTCTTTTATGCGAATTGTTGGTGAAAATACAACAGAAAACCACATGGAATCTTCAAAATCACTTTCAGAGGGATTAAATAGTCACAGCAAATGCCAAATTTATGCCATTTATAAAAGGCACCCTGCTTAAGTAAATTGCAAAAAAAACCGCCCAGGAGGGCGGTAAGGGTATTACAACAGCTTGGAGGATCTTTTACTTCTTAACGTTGTGCTTCATGTAGCTTTCTTTGGTGTTGCTGCCTTCAACTGTGTTGAAACCAAGGCTGCTCCATGCCTGCATACCGCCACGGTACCAGAGGATTTTTGAACCAGGGAAACCCATACCTAGCAGGCTTTTGATGTTTTCTGGAGACTGGCCACACCAGTAACCGTTACAGAAAAAGATAACCTGGTGCGCGCCGCTGAAGTCCCAGCTGTCATCTTCTTTCTGTACGCCACCGAAGTATTCCAGATGCTCGCCCATAGTGATTGCATCAGCACTTTT
>DAOVWW010000245.1 GCA_030636465.1 Gammaproteobacteria bacterium | reverse complement strand
CTGGTTCAGCCCGACTGGGGACAGCGGCAATCTGGATATGGCCAATAATTGGCTGCATGAGGCTGAGAAAAAAGTACTTACCTATGAGCCGAGAAACATCACCGTGGCCAAAGGCACATCCATGCGGGGATTCGCAAATAAACTGGTTGCGGAGGACCTGCTTGATGAGCCCTGGTCGTTCAGGTTCTGGGCACGTTATAGAGGATTATCGACCTCATTGAAGACAGGTGAATACCAAATCCCTGCAAACGCCACCATGAGCGACGTATTATTACTTGTTACCAGTGGTAAAGTCATTGATTACCCAGTGACTTTTATCGAAGGCTGGAGTTTCAAGCAACTCCGTGAAGCACTATCGAAACAGAAAAATATAAGGCATACCATCGATAATCTTGACGATGCGGCAGTCATGAAAATCATTGATGCGGAGGGCGTACATCCAGAAGGGCGCTTTTACCCTGACACGTATCGATATACCCGCACCATGAGTGATGTAGATATACTGCGTCAGGCTTATACAAAGATGATCAGTTTGCTGGATGATGAGTGGCAAAAACGAGAAAAGAAGCTGCCATTAAAAAACAGGGAACAGGCACTAATACTCGCATCAATTATTGAGAAAGAAACCGGTGCTGCCGAAGAGCGGCCGGAAATCTCAGGTGTATTCATTAACCGCTTACGCAAAGGTATGCGTTTACAGACCGATCCCACCGTTATTTATGGCATGGGGGAGAGCTATAAAGGTAATATCCGCAAGAAGGATCTGTTAAAAGATACACCCTACAATACCTACACACGGTCAGGTTTGCCACCGACCCCCATCGCGATGCCAGGAGGGGATTCAATACATGCAGCTCTGCACCCGGCAAAAACAAAAGCCCTGTATTTCGTCGCAAAAGGAAACGGCACACACTATTTTTCTGCTACATTACGTGAGCATAATAATGCAGTGAATAAATACCAGATTAAAAGAAGAAAAAACTATACATCCTCGAAAGCACGAGATGATAAATAAGGCAACTTCAGTCATTGCGAGCGTAGCGCGGCAATCTCTTAATTCATGTTTATCGGTTAGAGATTGCTTCGTCACGTCGTTCCTCGCAATGACGATGTATATTACCGATTCTCCTTTAACCTTTAACTTTTAACCTGAAAAACATGTCAGCAAAATTCATAACACTCGAAGGCGGGGATGGTGCAGGTAGAACTACCTGCCTCAAGCACATAGAGGCACGCATCAAACAAGCCGGTATAGAGCTCTGTGTCACCAGAGAACCTGGAGGCACACGCACAGGTGAGAAAATACGGGAGATCCTGCTGGACCGGGGGAACTTCGACATACTCGATGAAACAGAATTAATGCTGATGTTCGCTGCCAGGGCACAGCACTTGAATGAATTAATTCGACCCACACTGGCCAGTGACACCTGGGTGCTGTGTGATCGCTTTACAGATGCAACGTATGCTTATCAGGGCGGCGGCAGAGGCATCAGCAATGACCGTATAGCAGAACTGGAAAAGTGGGTGCAACGAGGGCTGAAGCCGGATCTGACGCTATTACTCGACCTTCCTGTAGAAATTGGCCTGGAGCGGGCAGGGCAACGCAGCACACCTGATCGCTTTGAGTCGGAGAATATTGCTTTCATGGAAAGAATGCGCTCGTCTTATCTGGAAATAGCGAGCAGGGAACCGGAAAGAGTAAAAATTATTGATTCTTCGTTGACCCTTGAAAATGTATTGTCACAGATAGATTTTATATTAAATGACATTCTTGACGAGGTAGATAGTGGCCAGGAGTGATTGTTATCCCTGGACAGAAGCCGCCTTTGATGCATTTTTTAGTTCAAAGGACAGACAGGCGCATGCCTATTTGCTTGCGGGACAATCAGGCCTTGGTAAAACCGTGTTGGCTGAGCAACTGGCAAAGGCCATGCTCTGCCAACAGCAGGTCGACGATGCCTGTGGTGAGTGCCACTCATGCCGGTTGCTGGAGAGTGGCAACCACCCTGATCTGCATGTACTGCAGAGTGAAAAACGTACGGTAGAGGTTAACGATCTGTTTGCAATTTATGCTCCGCGTTACCTGGAAGATGAAAGCAAACGAAAAAGACGCAAGAAACCCTCTGCCATAATAGCTATTGACCAGGTCAGGGGAGTTATCCCTGATATCAATACGCGGCCTCATCTTTCTGCTTGTCGCATCATCGTTCTTAATGCGGCTGAAGACCTGAACATCAATGCAGCGAACAGCCTGCTGAAATCGTTGGAAGAACCACCATCTGATTGTTTTTTTCTATTAATCAGCCATGAGCCGGGCCGGTTATTGCCTACATTACGCAGCCGCTGTAACCGTATTGATTTCCGCACACCTGATAAAGCGCAGACACTGGAATGGTTGAATAAGCAATTGCCGGGGCGTACCGATACAGCAAGGCTGATTGATTCAGCGAAGGGTATCCCTTTACGAGCGTTAGCACTTGCTGATGGTGAAATTAATACTGACGAATCACGGGTCTTTCAGGCCATGCACAAGCTGGCCAATAGACAAACAGATCCGGTTACTGCTGCGGCGGAGCTGATAAAAAAATCTGAATTGATCGAAATACTTACCCTATTGCAAATCATGACTAGTACGATTATCAGATTAAAAATAGCTGCCAGGAATGGCTCTGCAGTCGAGAAAGATGAAAACAAGGCCTTGATTGATCTTGGAAAAAGGTTAAACTTCAAGCAGTTGTATACATTTCTTGATGACCTTTCTGAGAGTAAGCAGCTTGCAGGTGGTCCACTAGATGATACACTGGCATTAGAAAGTGGCCTCATCAGCTGGCAGAGAATGTTTAGCAAATAACATAATAAGGAATGAGAGGGGATTAAATGGCTGAAGCGGAAAACGTAATTAAGCGACCAGGTGTGTTGTCACTGAGCATCAAAGACAAAAATGCCCTGTACGCAGCTTATATGCCATTTATTAAAAATGGTGGTCTGTTTATTCCCACCTCACGTAAATACAAACTCGGTGAAGAGGTCTTTATGCTGTTAAACCTGCTAGCGGGTAATGAAAAGATTCCTGTTGCCGGACGGGTAGTGTGGATCACTCCGCAGGGTGCTCAAGGCCAGAAACATGCCGGTGTTGGCATCCAGTTTAACCAGAAAGACTCGGGTCCCGCTAGAAACAAGATTGAAACATTACTCGGTGGTGCATTGAAGTCGTCAAGGCCGACCCATACGCTTTAAATTCTCTCGTCATTCTAAACATTTCCGTCATTGCGAGGAACGAAGCAATCTCATAGTTATTTATTGCCGACTACCTTAAAAGATTGCCGCACTTCGCTCGCAATGACAGCAAAAGATTAAAATAGCTTTATCACAGGTTCTATCCCATGCTCGTAGATTCCCACTGCCATATCAATTTTGATCCACTGTCAGAAGATACTGACGGCATCATTCAACGTGCCCACGAGATGGGTGTCGATCACATGCTTTGCGTATCGGTAAACATGGAAGACTTTCCGCAGGTACTCGCCCTGGCAAAAGCCCATGATTTCATATTTGCCTCCGTTGGTGGCCAGCCGACCCATGACGAAGGAGAAGAGCCGACAGTTGAAAGACTGGTCGAACAGGCCGCTGATT
>DAOVWW010000292.1 GCA_030636465.1 Gammaproteobacteria bacterium | reverse complement strand
CAAACACCCTGACCAGCCCCATCTGCCCTACCGATGCCGCCGCCTGCAGCTCATGCAGCGTTTTCGGCCGCACCTTCAGGCCCAGACGACACATGCCTTCCGCAACAGAACCGGATGACACCAGCAACACTTCCTTGCCCTGCCGCTTCAATGCCACCATTTGCTCAACCCAGGCCGAAATTGCCGTTTGATTCAGGCCCTGCCCGCCATCTGTCAACAATGAACTGCCTATCTTGACGACGACACGCCCGGCCGCAGCAAAATCAGTCCGGCTCATTCGCCTCCTCCCGCTGCTGCTGCAAATAATCCATGACCGCAAACATCAACTCTCTAACGCCATTACCTTTCAGAGCCGAAATCCGGAAAACAGGCCCGTCCCAGGCCAATTCGTCAACGATAGCCTGACAACGCGACTCAATCTCCTCTTCCTGTAAGCGATCCACTTTATTCAAAACCAGCCAGCGCGGTTTGTTCGCCAGCTCATCGCTCCATTTCTCAACTTCTTTAATAATTTTCCTTGCCGATTCTACCGGTGGCAGCATCGTTTCGTAAGGCTCAACATCAACCAGATGCAGCAGCAACCCGGTTCTCGATAAATGTTTTAAAAACTGCATTCCCAACCCGGCACCATCAGCCGCCCCCTCAATGACACCCGGGATATCAGCCACCACCAGACTACGAAACTCATCAACCTTAACCACGCCAAGATTAGGATGCAATGTGGTGAAAGGATACTCCGCCACTTTCGGTTTTGCCGAGGAAACGGAACGTATAAAACAGGACTTCCCTGCGTTCGGCATACCCAACAGTCCCACATCCGCTATCAGCTTAAGCTCCAGCTTGAGCTGACGATGCTCACCCGGCGTACCCTGAGTGGCTTTTTGCGGCGCACGGTTTACGCTGCTTTTAAAACGGGTATTGCCCAGACCATGAAAACCACCTTTGGCTACCAGCAGTGTTTCCCCCACTGTTGTCAAATCACCCATTTTCTCTTCAGTTTCCGCATCAAACACCAGCGTACCGGGCGGCACCGACACATAACAGTCACTGCCTTTTTTGCCGGTACATTTACCCCCCATGCCTTTCTGGCCGTGCTCGGCACGATGTACAGAATGATACCGAAAATCGACCAAGGTATTGACATTCTCGGCGGCAATCAAATAGACGCTACCACCATCACCACCATCACCTCCATCCGGACCTCCCAATGGAATATATTTTTCACGCCTGAACCCCACGACGCCATTACCGCCGTCTCCAGCTTCTACACGGATTTCTGCTTCATCAACAAATTTCATAACTCATAACCGCCAAATCGTAGAAAGACGCCACAACATAAGATACCCATTCGAAAATCACTGCAGCAGCAGTGGCGTCAGAGTCCGAATGGATGGCGCATGGCTGGTGGTAGCACCAGTACCGACCGCGCTTTCATTTTTACTGATCTGCGCCTGCATCATGAAATGTCACAGAGTTTTTCTATAAACCTGGAGCTGGAACAGGATCATTTTTATGCGCCAAAACCATCTCCCGCTCCTATGGTATCGGCTAATATTTTTCCTTTTTCTTCCTCTGATGTGGGATTTTCTTTACTCGGCACGCCGGTGCATGACAAGCGGCAGGCTGACCTGGGTCTAGCCTTGAATTTGGGACGTGCTGATGATGACCATCTGCGTTTTTCATGGGTCAAGATTGATAAATATTATAATCAAAAGAATTCAATCGATGATTCCTATTACCGTAACTTTGGTGAAACATTTTCTATAAAAGGGGTGTATAGGTTTTCACCGCAATGGACTGTCGATTTTGATGTGGAAAAAGATCAGCCATTGGCTTTTGTCTTTGATGACCTGGTCAGTACTTTTGAGTATCAGGGATACAACTATGATATATCACTGCTGTATCAGACGTCGTCGCAAATGTTTTATGGTTGCACGCTACGGACTATGAAAGTGGATAAAGCTTTGTCGCAAACCTCGTCGTGGGAAGAGCAGTCAATAGATTATCAGTCGCTGGATATTTACCGGGTAGGTGAAGTCAATCCTGGGTATGAGCTAACACTTGGTTTTCGCTACGATGATCTCATAGAACAATATCTGGATCTTCTTGCCCACAGCGCCAACTACGAATTTCGACTAAAGACGCAACAGATCTATTCAACCTTATACCATGAATATGATGTCCATCAGGCCTGGGACATGGGGCTTTATATCGGGTGGTCAGAAAGGGATAAGACATTTTTAAGTGATAATCCTGCAAGTATTGGCAAAAGTGGTATTCAGGCAAAGCTACGTACTTCCTGGCAGTATCACTCCATTGATAAGAGCAGCATATTCCTGGTCAGTATCAGTTTTAATCTGGATGACCTGGTTGATGATCCGGGTGATGGTGGCGGCATCTATTTTCAGAAATACTTTTAGCCAGGAAAATACACGTAGAAAAAAGTTTCCGGTTAATGTAACGCATAGAATCAAAAGAAAATAGCCATAACGAGAGGGGTTTATCATTATGAAGAGACGCCATGCAACAGACTGTATTATTTAAATGCCAGCATATTTTTATGTTCAATAAAACAATTATGAGAATGCAATTAATCTATTGTCTTTTATCGATGTTTGTATTTGTTAATGTCGCCAATGCTCAAGACTCATCTACGCAAACACAAACCAGTAAAATAAATATTTATGCCGATACTTTATTACGGGTTAACCCTGAGGGTGCAATGGTGACCGTAGGTATAAATACACAAAAAATCTACAAAATAGATGCTGATTTCAATATTCCATCAAGAGAGTTAAAGCTTGGAGGAGAGATTGGAATAAATCCATCCTATGCTCAGTTCTCAGTTTATAGCGAATGGGTGCCAGTTCTCTTTTTTAAACTTCGATTGCAATATGATCACTATGAATTTTTAGGTCAATATGGTGGATTACTTTCCTTCTCTTCCTCTAACCAGAAATATGGGGATGCCATTATCGAAAACCGTGAGGGAGAAGAAGAAAGTACAACAGGTAGCCGAATAGTAATTAAACCTTTATTACAGACCAAGATAGGTAATTTTTTATTACGCAATCAATTTACATTGGCTCAGTACTACTTTAGTGGTAAGGGACCGTATTTCCTTGAATCAGAATATAGTGTTTTGTTAAAAAATGATGACACGCTGTATGCCAATAATTTCACAATATTTTAT
>DAOVWW010000340.1 GCA_030636465.1 Gammaproteobacteria bacterium | reverse complement strand
TAAATTCTAAAGTCGACGATTTGTACATCGCTATCATCCCTGTAATAATTATTTTTCTTAACTGTTAGAGGCAATGATAGAAACACTCTCACCGATACTTGTCACCCATATGGGGTATGCAAAGGGCTAGCAGGCAAATCAATAGGCAGGTTCACCGATAATGCCAGACGAATCAGTGATGCCCTGTTCTGCACGTCTGCTTTTTGCATGACTCGTTTGACCTGGGTTCTGACGGTTTCGATGCCCACTTCTCGCTGTTCTGCTATAGCCTTAGTATCATGCCCGGATACCAGCAAACGGCACACATTGTCTTCTGCTGTTGTCAATCCATAGAGTCCCGCCAGGCCGTTGGTAGAGATAATTCCCACATTGGAGGGATCAATGGCGTAAACGATAGCGCCTTTATAGTGGCCTCCAATCACGTTACCGGGGTCTCTCATCGGTGCCACGGTCATGATGTAGCTGTCTTTATTGGAATATCGCTCAACGGTGAGTAGCTTTTCACTATCTATGCCTTCACCTCGTGCCGTTGCAGAACAGACCTGAATGACCTGATCAAGACCCGCTCTGGATGAGCTTGTGATACATAATTGCCCACGAGCATTTTTAGCGATGCCATCTTTTTGATCGAGAATACGCTCTGCAGCCTTATTTGATAAAACCACTTCACCATGCTGGGTAACAAACCAGATACCGACATGATAATGGTCCAGTGCACCGAAGATTGTATTAAAGCGTTGCTGCAGGAGCGTGAAATCTCGCCCCATTTCTACGGCCCTGGAGAGATGCGGAATGAACTGATTGGCATAGCGCATTTCTTTCTGTGTTGCCTCACCGCGGCTGGCGTCGTAGCCAATACCAACCATGTGTCGCCAGCCTCTGTTCAGGTTCAGGCGACTTGCCAGTCGGTTAAATATGTTGAAGTTCTCTCGAAACCAGAGTGCTGGCGGGTATTGTTCCAGATAGCTGGCATCGGCAAAGCCCATGCACTGGTATTCCTGCATAAAACCGGGCGTATTACTTGAAAACAGTGCTTTATAGCCTTTCTTTTCTTCAAGCCAGACCTGCTTAAAGTACGCTTCCTGAAGCGCCCCAGTATCAGGATGATCCCGAAAACGGGTGGATACGTTGAGGTAGCGATTCTCATTGAAGACTGGGTCAACCACCTGAAGAGATGCCCCTGCAGCCCCCACAACATCGGCAAATTCATCCATCACCTCATTCCAGCGCTGTGGCTGCATTGCGGTATCATAGATTCGACCTACAAAGTCTATGGCAGACGAGTCATACACCCCTGTTACTTCTCCAAAACATCTATTACTAAGTGATCTTACTCGGCACAAAATTCACACACAATACGTATAACTACTTAGACGTTTACCCTGTGGGTCGGAGGAAGGGGAAGGGGAAAGGAAAAGACTTGTTTTAGGTATTAAGTATGTCAAGACTTACGGCTTACAATCAATAATTTCTGCGATTCGGACGGGATCGGGAACGGAGTGTACGTCCATTTTTTGCATTACTTTTGAGCGATGAACTTCAACAGTACGGATGCTGACACCCAGGGCTGATGCGATTTCCCTGTTCATTTTGCCCTGCACCATTAAATTCATCACTTCCTGCTCACGCGGGGTAAGTGCATCATACATGGACAAGGCATTTTGTTTGCGCAAGTTAAGTCCGTTACTTTCTATAGCAAGATCACAGGCTTCCTCGACAGCTGTCAGCAGGTCATTGTTACTAAATGGCTTCTCCAGGAAAGAGACTGCCCCTGCCTTGATAGCCATGACGGAAAGACGTACATCACCATGACCGGTAATAAAGATTATCTGAATGCTGATATTTAATTCCTTGAGCTTTGCCTGGAGTTCGAGGCCGGACATTCCCCCCAGGCGCAGATCAAGCACGAGCACATTTCCAGAGGGTTCCTTGTAGGCCGAAAGAAAGGCTTCGGCAGAATCAAATTTCTCAACCTGATACCCCTGCCCTTCAAGAAAAAATCCCAGTGCATGACAAACTGCCTCGTCATCATCAACCAGGTAGACTGTACTCACTGTACTCACTGTGCTTACTGTACTGTTAATGTTCATCGCCTGGCTCAACGACAGGAAGTTCGAATCCGAATCGGGCACCGTCCTTGTATTGCTCATCAACCCAGAGCTTTCCTCCATGTGTCTCTATGATGGAACGGCTGATGGATAAGCCCAGTCCCATGCCTGATTTCTTGCTGGTCTGAAATGGATCAAAAGCCATCTTAATTATGCCCGGATCCATACCCGGCCCATTATCAGTCACGGTCATTTCGATTGAATCACCATGCTTTAATTGCGTTTGCAGCACCAACCTGGCCTTATCGATTTCCTCACCCTGTATGGCCTCTATGCTGTTCATGACGAGATTGATCACTACCTGTTCGATCTGTATTTTGTTGGCCATTACCCTGTGCCCGTTGCCACCCTTAATCAAATCTATTTCAATACCGCTGTTCTGTATTTCCCAGTTAACAAATTTAACTATTTTGAACATCAGCTCGTCGATGTCTATTGCT
>DAOVWW010000087.1 GCA_030636465.1 Gammaproteobacteria bacterium | reverse complement strand
TGTTTTTCACCGCCGGACAGCTTCAAGCCCCTTTCACCAACTCTGGTGTCATAGCCATCTGGTAAAGATTCGATAAAATCGTGGATATGTGCATGTTTTGCGGCCTTGATAACTTCGTCTTTCCCTGCTTCCGGACGACCATAGGCAATATTGTAATAAATTGAATCATTAAACAACACGGTATCCTGTGGCACGATGCCAATAGACCGCCGTAAACTCTGTTGTGTGACGTCACGTATATCCTGACCGTCAATTTTGATTGCCCCTTCATTGACATCATAAAATCGATATAGCAGGCGCGACAGTGTCGATTTACCCGCACCACTGTGGCCAACTACGGCAACGGTTTTGCCCGCTGGGATCTTGAACGAAATATTCTTTAGGATCTGGCGACGCTGGTCATAGGAGAAGCCCACGCCTTCAAATGAAACACTGGCCTGAGCTAGCTCCAGATTTTTAGCACCCGGCCTGTCTTCAACTTCTGCGGGTGTTTTCAGTAATGTGAACATACGCTCCATATCGGCTAACGAGTGGCGGATCTCCCGGTAAACAAAACCCAGAAAGTTGAGAGGGATAAATAACTGCAGTAAAAAGGCATTCACCATCACCAGATCACCAACCGTCATCACACCGTTAGCGACCTCCTCTGCGGCCATAAACATCAGCACGGTCACACCTGTTGCTATCACCAGCCCCTGAACAGAATTGAGCAAACTCAATGATGTCGTACTACGAACCGCTGCCTTTTCCCACTGCTGCATGGATGCATCATAGCGGCCAAGTTCATAGTCTTCATTATTGAAATATTTCACCGTCTCATAGTTGATCAGGCTATCGATAGCTGATGTATTGGCGCGGGAATCCATCAGGTTCATCTTGCGCCGAAAAGCCATGCGCCACTCTGTTATCAGCAAAGTCAGGCCAATATAAATCGATAAGGTGAGGATAATGACCAGGCTGAATCGAATATCAAAACGCTGTGCCAGGATGGTAATAACCAGCGTTATTTCAAACAGTGTCGGCAAAATATTAAACAACATGAAGTTCATCAGGAAGCGGATTCCTGACACGCCACGTTCTATATCACGTGAAAGACCACCCGTCTGCCGATCCAGGTGAAAGCGTAAAGAAAGTTTGTGCAGATGCTTGAATACCTCAAGCGCTGCATTACGCATAGTGTTTTGAATGACCCGGGCAAAGACCACATCCCTGAGCTCACCGAATAGAGTGGTAAGAAACCTCAACGCGCCATATGCCAGCAATAAAGCGGCAGGAACTATTAGCACTGCCTGGGTTGGATCGAGGCTATCAACCAGGTTTTTCAGGATCAGCGGGATGCCGACATTGGCAACTTTCGCGCAGACCAGCAATCCCAGGGCAAGAAAAGCACGCCACTTATATCGCCATATATACGGGAAAAGTAATTTAAATGTCTCCCTGTAGTGAATATTATCCGGTAGGGCTTCAGTACGACGGGTATGCACAGCGATAGATTCCAGCAGATGAGAATGAATTAAGGAGGTTCTGATTAATGATGATATTCTACATCAGGTAAGTCTTATAATGATTTTGTCATTATAAATTCTACGGAAAATGCCAAAAAAAATGGCGCACCGAAGTGCGCCACAAACTCCCAAGAAATTTTTCAACAATACCTAACTACAGACTCAATCTTTTGAAGCCAGTATTGATTTAACCATTAACTCGTCTTTTGTTGCCTTACCAAAGCCATAACTGGCATATATATTCTGTGCCTGTTCGGTCGCCAGGTATTCCATATAACGGTGTGCGTTATCCTGGTTCCGTCCTTCCGTAAGCACTCCTATTGCATAAGCAACTTTATGCGCCATGTTGTAGGGTGCAGGAATTGCCACCCCTTCTACCTGACGTCCTTTCTTTATTCCTTCAACGACTTCCGTTACCCAGACGATACCTACGTCAGCCTGATTATTTTCAATTCTGTATGGTGTTTCGCGATGATGGCGTGACGTGAACCAGGTTTTATTTGGTACTGCCCAGCAACCCTTGCATTTTGCATCACCGGTCACTTTTTCATATATGCCAAGATCGTTTAACATCTTCGATCCATAAAACTTAAAGATCCCCTCAGTCAGAGGATTCGGATGAGACTGCACCAGATCATCTCGCTCTAAATCTTTAGGCCCAGAGATTTTTTTCGGATTACCTTTTGCAACCATTAATTCGAGCTTGTTGTGGGTATAGATGATGTGATTATTCATCATTCCCTTTACCTGTAATTTTTCCAGGTGCCCCAAGTTCACGCTGGCAAAAAGGTCCGGCGTCATTGATGTTTTCTGACCTTCAATTGTGCCTTGCTTCAGTATCTGTCCCTTTAGTATCTGTCCGGGAGGTATAGTTTCAACATACACCGAAGTAATATCAGGGTTTTTGTTTTGAAAATCCTGTATCAATTCCTGCATGACCATAAACTGGTTACCCGCCAGATACATCACCAGATCGGCTTTATATGAATCACCTATCTGGCCGTACGCAACCTCACCGCTATTCAAGAACGTGCGGTAGTCATGACTTTTACCGTCTTTGCTCGCACAGGCGTGCAAACTCATCACTGAGAGAGCAAGTGCAGAAGCCGAAACAAAGAGTGTTTTATAGGTAGTCATTAATCCTTCCGTATGGTGGGAAGTATTAAAGACGAAACTAGAGTTAAAAACTATTGGGTAGATTCGGGATGGTGGTCAGGGATTACCCTGAAAAAAAGACGTTTTACGGGTTTTGATTTTACGTAAAGCCTAAAACGTAAACCGTAAACCTATTCCTTCCCTCTTTCGGCCAACAGCGCAATTCGAACCAGCTCAGAAACAGAACCAGCCTTCATTTTCGACATAAGGTTGGCACGATGTGTCTCGATGGTTTTTACACTGATCTCCAGCTCCCGTGCCATGGTTTTATTGGAACTGCCCGCAACGATACAGTCGAGCACTTGTTTTTCCCTGCTGCTGAGTTTCTTCAGGCGATTTCCAGCTTCCTGCTGGCGCTGGATATTTACCTTCTGGCTACGGCTTTTTTCTATCGCCTGCTGAATTCGATCAATAAGGTGCTGATCGTTGAACGGTTTCTCAATAAAATCAAACACCCCTGATTTAAATGCCCGCACCGCCATAGGAACATCAGCATGGCCGGTGACTATGATCACCGGTAATACAAAGCCCTGTTGCCTCAGCTCCTCCTGTAAATCCAGCCCACTGATACCCGGCATACGGACATCCAGTATCACACAACCGGTCTGCTGATTTTTATAACCATCAAGAAATTCCTGAGCTGAACCAAAACATAAAACTTTTAATTGAACTGACTCAATTAGCCAGCGCAGAGAATCACGCACACTGGCATCATCGTCCACAATAAAAACGCATGCTTCCTCTTGCACAGTATCCTGCATTTAATTCTCCCTTGCTGATTGTGGCAACGCGATTCCAAAAATAGTATTTTTACCGCTAGCATCAGTATACATAGCTCCACCGTGCGCTTCTATAATTGTTCTGCTAATCGAAAGCCCCATGCCCATGCCTTCTTCTTTAGTCGTAAAAAATGGATCAAATATCTGCTGCTCTTCTCCTTCTGGTAAGCCGCAACCACTGTCCATTACTTCAACATGAATCATATCATCACCGTTCAGGCGTGAAAAAATTTTAATCTCACGCGAACCCTGCCACGGGGCACGAACAGCATCTATTGCGTTGCGTATCAGATTCAGCAGCACCTGTTCAATCTGAATCGCGTCCACGATTAAAGTTGGCAAATCATCAGCAAGCAACAATTGTAATCCGATAGATTCCTTTTCCATTTCACTACGCATAAAGCCGCTAACACGCTTTATCAGATCATTAATCTCAACAGATTCATGATGCGGGTCCTCCTTGTTTACAAATGCGCGCATACGACGAATTATTTCTGCTGCTCTTTCTGACTCATTAACCGTTTGCAGCATGATAGCTTCCAGCTCAGAGGGCTCGAGATTGCCATTCGCTATGCGCCGCAAACAGCCACGTAAGTAATTAGCAATTGCAGTGAGCGGCTGATTAAGCTCGTGAGCTAGCCCTGACGCCATCTCACCCATAGTACTCAAACGCGTGACATGCGCCAGATCAGACAAATGCTGCTGTTCCCTGTCACTCGCCTGTTTTCGTGCAAACTCCATGCCCAGCCAGTCGGTGATCAACTGCAGTATGTCCCGATCAACCTCACCCAGGTTACGGGTTACATCCTTATCATCAGCAAGACATAAAAAACCAAACGGCCGGCCCTCCACCACGACTTTCACCGCCACGCAGGATTTCCAGTCTGTGTTGCCAGCGGTAGTGCCATCCATAGAAAATGATCTTTCTGCCAACATGATGTCATCATTCTGTAGCATATCGTCAAATTCACTTTCACTGATGCCTACCGGTAAACCGCCACCAGCGGCACCTGCAACGTCCCCTACACGCATCATCAGGCTAATGCCTTCATCATTCTTGCAATACATGCTGGCGGCTGAAAAACCAAAATGTTTTCTACCTAGCTCAATGAGTGCTCTTATTTTATCCTCAAGTGGTGCGGGGAATACGGATACCACCCTATTTAACTCTCGCAGTGTCTCCTCGCTATGCTGCAACGCTGAATTTAACTTTGCCAGGCTTTGTGTACGCTCTTCTACACGCTGCTCGAGAAACGACTGGTGTTCATTTAATTTCTCCTGAATACCAATACGCTCTGTTATCTGATCGCGCAAAACCTGTTGCGTATAAATTAGCCTTCGGTTTACCTGCAGCACGTAGATGGTAATCATTGCCAGGCCCAGCAGCACTGCCAGCACCACCAGTATCCAGTATGCATAGGTACGTACTAATTCACTAATAGAGTGGCTGCCGTGTGGTAAATAAGGGCCAATTTTCAGGTCCATCATCAGCTCATGGACATCCGAATAATCGAGAGGGATAGTCCAGCTCATCCAGTCGGAATCCGATACAGAGAACGCCGATTCAGGCGCAGATAATAGCGCCACCACTAGCAGGCTGGCCAGGGTATCAGGCGTATGCTTCAATTTTGCTAAAGGCCATTCCGGGTATAGACGCGTGCTTAACTGAAACTGAAAGCCTTCGATATTGCGGCTACCCAGAACATGAATTTTGTCCAGCTCAATTTTGCCATCCAGGGCCATATTCTCAAGCAGCCCGGTTCGCACAGTACCAACATCAGCTTCACCACTGAGGACTGAATGAACAATATTATCCTGTGGAAAGCCATTAAATATGATTTCATCAAGGTCTTTGAACGGGTCAACACCGGCATCTTTAAACTCCCGCCAGGCCATTTGAAAACCACCAAATGCATGGTCATTTACAACCATCAACGAGTGTCCTTTTACATCTTTTAGCTCTTTGATATCACTGTTATCTCTGCGAGTAAAAATAACTGCGCCAAAGTGTGAATACTCATGTCCCTTCCAATGCCTTTTGAGTGTAGTAATTCTCGAAATACCGTACTCCTGCTCCAGCAGTACATAGTTGCCGGGGTTCGTCAGTACGAAATCAATCTCTTCAGCAGCCGTCGCCTTGCGTACCTGCTGCAGGTTAAGCGGCACAATCTGGAAATTCACATCGGGTATATAATGATTTAAATAATCTGCCATGGGCTGCCAGCGTGTCATGGTCTGCTGATGGCCGCGAAACGCCAGCACGCCAATACGCACATCAGGAATACCTTGATCTGCCCATAGCGGCAGTAAGGGAGAGATGATTATACTAAACACGAGTAAACGAATAACGTTCAACAACAGTGACTCCTTAAGTATGTTTCTGTCATGTATGATCTACAATTTGTCTTATCATAGTTTAGAATAGCGAACTTCCAAAAAGCTGCATAATATTTCTACCTTTAAAAATTGAATATGAAAAATTCCACACGACTTACAACGATCCTTATCCTGCTTAGCTCACTGCTTATTTCCTGTAATGAACAACCGAACCCTTTAATCGGCCATTGGCAGCTACTGTCAACAGATACCGGGGGAACTATAAAAACCATAGAATTCACCCCGTCTACAATGCTTTTGAATGATACCCGGGTAACCGTTGTATACCAGATACGCAAAGACAAAGTACGTGTCTCTGCCAGCAAAAATGAAATGATCTATGAAATTTTAGACAAAGACTCCATACAGTATCAGGACAAGCAACATGGATTAACGAAACTGGTCCGATATAAACCAGAATAATTTTCAATAAACAAAATCACCACTAAATACCTCACTGCACGACATTTACTGCAAGTCGGTATACAATATTTACGCATACTGAGCTCATATCAAATTATCTGGAGTAATATTTCATGACTGAATTTGTCATCGTACTGGTCGTACTAACCATAGTCGTCATTATAGCCGGCGTTAAGACTGTCAAACAGGGTATGGAATATACCATTGAGCGCTTTGGGCGCTATCGTACCACACTGACACCCGGCCTCAACCTGATCATCCCAT
>DAOVWW010000030.1 GCA_030636465.1 Gammaproteobacteria bacterium | reverse complement strand
TATTCAAATTGCCTCGTATCGAGACACTGAATTGCCATTCACCGTTGAAAGTGCAATCAGTAAGGCGCGAAACCCTGATCGTTTGAGGTTTGGGATTTGCTGGCAGTATGATGAGGAAACAGAAGCTGACCTGGATCAATATCTGGATGATCCACGTTTCAGTATAGACAAAATCCATTACCAGCAGAGCCAGGGCTGTTGCTGGGCAAGAAATAGAACCAATCTGCTATACCAGGAGGAGTTTTATACCTTGCAGATTGATGCACATATGCGTTTTGCAAATGACTGGGATGATAAAATGATTAGCATGCTTGAAAGTACCGGGCATGAGAAGCCGCTGTTAACCACTTATCCTCCACCCTATACATTGTATAAAGGCGTAGAAACACTGAGTGAGGAAAATGGTGTACAGAAGCTTGGACTTAAGAAGCTCAGGCTGGATTTGACTACCTTGCAGGAAGGTGTGCGGGTGGAGCAGATGGATAGGCCCGGTAAAAATGAATTTATCGCCGCCGGTTACCTATTCACCCTTGGCCGTTTTTGCCATGAAGTGGAGTATGATCCAAATATCTATTTTCTAGGAGAAGAAATTAGTCTAGCAGTACGAGCTTATACACATGGCTATAATTTTTACTATCCACATGAAAATGTGATTTGGCATCGATATAATCACGATTCACCACTGCACTGGACCGATCATAAGAAGCTCTCTCAAGAGAAACAAAAAGCAGCTCTGCAGCGTCTTGAACTATTATTGTTGGGTGACCATAGTAAGTTGGGAGGTTATGGCCTGGGAACTCACCGGTCTCTGCAGCAATATGAACAATATGCCAATATTTGCTTTACTGATGTTATCGAAAGACGTGAAAAAAAAGGGGATGTCCATTTGTTCAATCAATCAATAAAACTCAACACGTTTGCAATAGAACAACGTAATGACTATGAGTGCTGGATTTTCTGTTTGCTGAATGATGAAGATGAAGAAATCTATCGAGAGGATATTACCGACCCGGATATGCTGCTACACAAAGTTGATTTTCTTGAAATCAATGCGGAGATAGGGGGAACAGCTGTTCAATATATGCTTTGGCCAAAGTCGCCTGATGGCTGGGGGCAAAAGTATTATTACCCGCTGGAGATCTCTGTATCATCAGGCTCTGAAGCAAGTAAAGCTGGAAATGAGGCAACAATATTTATCGCACTGGCAGCATACTGTGAGCCGGAACTCAGACAGACTATAGACAGTTGCTTAAACAATGCAGTTAACCCGGAACGTCTCCGTTTCGGCATTTGCTTACAATATGATAATGATGGCGTTGAGGATATACATGAGGACTGTATTGATGATCTGTTAAGTAACCGCAGCTTTCGGATAGTGAAGTATCCCTCTACTTCCAGTAGAGGAGGCTGCTGGGCAAGAAATATTGTGCAGTCCTTATACCGAAATGAGGAATACACACTGCAAATCGATGCGCACAGTCGCATGGTCGAGGGTTGGGATGAAATACTGATAAATATGATGCACGAGCTTCCTTCCGGAAAACCCTTAATTACCGGATTCCCGCCGCTGTATTTTATTAATGATGGAAAAGAGGAATTTACCAGTAGAAATGATCTGTCCCATGTACCGACAACAAAAATTGCCTCGTGGTCGAGTGAAGGCTGGATCCACCATCCAACTGAATATATCCCTGAGAATGATGTCTTCCCTCGACGTACCAGGGTCATATCCGGTGCTTTCGTTTTTACCATAGGGCAATGGAATGTTGAGGTAAATCAGGACCCTGATCACCTGTATACCGGAGAAGAGTTTGCACTGGCTCTGCGTTCCTATACCTCGGGTTATGATTTATATAATCCGAGTCAGATTGTGCTCTGGCATCGTTGTCATCCGCAACCAAACAGGAAGTATATAAATGATTTCGACCAGGAAGAGGTGCGTAAGCGACATGTTTCCGCACTAAAGCGATTGAAAATTCTACTTGAAGGTGACCCGGAGAATCGTCTGGAGCCTTTTAGTTTAGGACGGCAGCGGTCTCTGGATAGTTATCGTATTTTTTCCGGGCTGGACTGTGAAAATATGACCATACACGAAAATGCTTTAAATGGTGTTCCGCCTGATCCTGTAACTTTAGTCGATGAATATTCACCTGCAGGCAATCAAGATACGTGTCTCCAGGGGCAGATTCTGGATGTTAACATTCAACTGTCAGGCATGCAGGAATTTGAACTTCAGTGTGAACATTCCAGCCCTGTACTGCTTGAATTAGTCACCGCCCTGGAAAAAAATACTCAACGTAAGCCTGGTGATGCCGATCCCATGATGTATCTACAATTTGCAGATAATGAGGATCATGAAGTGTATTTTCTGCAGTCACGTTTACTTTCGCTGCAAGTTTGTCCTGTAGCGGGATAAGCGGAGTCACTTGTCCATTAAATAACTATGTGTTTTAATCAGGTATCTATATAAATCCGGTTCTTTAGTAAATAATAAGGTGCGTTATGAGTGATTCTGATAAGAATTCGAATGAGAATAAAAATTCAAAAAATAATAAGACTATCACTGATAGCAAGAATCCTGGACGTAGAAAGTTACTAAAAGCTGGTGGAGTCGTTGCCTCTACGGCCCTGATTCCAGAAAAGTGGCAAAAGCCAGTTGTTGACACTGTCTTACTGCCAGCGCATGCCATGACCTCTGCGCCCCTGGTTGGTGCAGTGCTGATTTCCGGTGCACTAACGCCCACTCAGCCAGCACCATCAATGATGGCTAAACCTGACAGCGGGGTTCTGGATACATTAATCAACCCTGCGTGGGCAGTAGCGCCAACACCGGTAACACCGTCACCAATTCCTTTGGCTCCGACACCGGCACCAACAGTCTCACCTACGGCTTCACCAACAGCTTCACCTACACCGTCCCCGATTCCATTGGCTCCGACGCCGGCACCAACCGTATCACCGACAACTTCTCCGACACCGGCACCAGTATGTGCCGCCACAGGCCAGTGTATCGGTGTAACGCCGCCAAATGGGTCTAACCAGGTTCAGGTGTCAATCACAAATGTAGGTACAGGAATGTTAGCGATGACCGGAGCCCTCACATACCAGGGTGTTTTAGCCGGTATAACGATCACAGGTTTCTTCATTGATCAGACCTTCAGCAACACTCAGGGTACGCTGAGTGGTAGTGGCTGTAATGGTACGTTTACGGCTGTAATTGGCGGTAACTGTATTCCCGCAGTCTAATACACATCTGCTTCTGCGGTACTGACTTGCGTGTACACAATAGTCAGTGCTGGTCGTTAGCGAGTGTGTATTGTTTTAGCCTGAACAACGTAATTTCAGCAAAGCTGTGATGATCTCCCCTAAATGACAGAAAAATTATCCAGCCTGAAATACTGGCGCGCTGATAAAGCCTCCGCTGATTCCTTCCATTCCGTTTTCCCCACATCTAAAACCCAGCGATTTATCTGTTTTGATGTCGATATAGGTGGATTCAACAATATCCGCATGCAATTTGAGTATGTGGTAATTATGGCGGCAATAACTGGTCGGACTCTGGTGCTGCCTCCTCCATCGCCCTGGTATTTAATTAACTGGGGACCAATTCAACGCGAAGGTGACATAGATGGTGTTTGCGAGCACAGCGAGTTTTTTGATCTTGCGGCTTTGAGGCAATATATCAATGTAATTAGTACCGCTGAGCTCATTCAGTTGCAATGTGAGCAGCTGGACATTCCTCATAAATTTACAACATTTAAGCAGAAAATCGTAAATGAGCGAGGCTCTGAACGTAAGGAATTAAGAACAGCATGGATGCAGTGGCTGACAGCTAAGGCTCGCGTATTGCCATGGAACCCACTGAATAATCTGCTGTATTACCCGGATATTCAGTCAGTAATGCAGAGCACTAATCGTCCGGATGAAAGGTTCAGGGACAACCGTGCCACCGTTTGCTTTGATGAAGATATTGAGGAATCATTAATTTTATATTTTCCCTCAAATGCAGAATCAGGCTGTCGCCAGCTAGGTCAGGTATCTCGCCTTGTGGCATTTGCAGAGGCTCATCAGGAACGATTGATTCGCCTGCTGCTAAAGCATGGCCTGCGTTATGTCCCACAAATTTTCGAAATGGCACAGGCTATTATCGATCAGCTAGGTACCTATAAATACTCGAGCCTGCATTTACGCCGAAATGAAATACAGTTTATCGAATCACGCGCTGACCCGGAAACCACAGCTGAGAATATTTCTAAGTTGCTGGCACATGACGAACCCCTGTACCTTTCTACTGACGAAACCGATGAATCATATTTCGCGCAGTTACAGGAGCAAAGGCAGGTTTATCGGTTTTCAGATTTAAAAAACCTGCCGGGTCTGGCCGATGATCCCCTGGCTGTCATACCTCACAAGTTTATTGGCTGTGTGGAGCAACTTATTTGTGCTGCAGGGCGGCTATTTATCGGCACGCCGTTTTCAAGTTTTAGTACCTACATCAGTAGAGTGCATGGGTATATGAATGCGCCTGATCTGGAAGAATATAGCCATACGCAGTTTGCCAACCACCATGCACGAGATTCCGGCTTTGTGACACAAAGTCTTCGTGGGCGGGACTATCTTCGTGAAGATCCAGTTCTCTGGGAAGACGCGGACCTGGAGCAGCCCATTTATTCAGTGTCATGTACGGATGCAAGTGATTACGCGCACTGGCAATGTGAATTGCTCGAATATAGCTGGAAGCAGGTTGAACAAAGTGGCGAACTGATTCGACTGGTATCTAGAGAAGAAGACCATATTTTACCTTATCACAAATACACAAAAGTGATCTCTACACGCTTTACCAATAGCCATCCGCAAACCGGTGATTTTTATATTCCATACAACCGGATTTTTTCTTTTCAGGAATGGCTGGATACCGGTGAGCAGAACGGTACGGTACTTATTCTTGATTGTGATTGTGTTTTTCGAAAAAGGGTAAATACCAGGGTTAAACCGGGTGCGCCTATCGCACAGCGTTGGCGGGGTTTTGCAGTGGTTGGAAAATGGCAGGAAACCGTGGAAAAGATCTCCGATGTTGATATTCGCCTCATCCAGGATATTACCTGGCCCGCCCTGGTGCATACCGATGATATGCGCAGGCTGATGCCACGCTGGATAGAGCTGACCTCGTTGATACGGCAGGAGATGAATGCCTGGGAAAGCGACATGATGGCTTTTGTCGTGGCAGCAGCAGAACTGGGGATTCATTTTGCAGAACAGCACATCGCCGCGGTGTTGAACTGGCCGGAAGAAGAGGGTGAAGAAGCTCCGGTTATTCATTATTGCCAGGCAGTGGAAGCGAAGGATGGCTCTCAGTTATGGTTCAAGCAGGGTTACCAGCCATGGGCAACAACAAATGCAGATCCTGCACTGGCGAAGCTACCTTATTGTGGTGACCTGGTGGCAATTCTAAATAAACATGTGGAGTCACAAGAAATTAGTAACGATGAGGCCTGCGATATACTCGCTGAATCGGCCAGACCTGCAAGAATTAGTCTCAAGGCTTTTCTAAGTGATGATCGCACTCTCGAGTTTAACTGCCAGCCGGGCGATGAAGTAATGCAAATACTGTTTCAGGCTCTGGCGGAAAATACAGCTATTGACGGTAAACCGGTAGACCGTTTAATTAAAGTCAGCACTGGTGACGAACAGCAGGTATGTTTCTTTCCGCTATCAAAATTAATCGGACTGGAAACATTGCCGATATTTGACTCGCAGCTTTAAGCGCCAGGTGTCCGCCATTCATCGGACACAGGTTTGAAGTGAACAAATAGATTGCAGTAGAACTTTCCATTCAGAGGTGTCTTTCGCCCGTGTAGCAGGCGCGCACTTTCGTATAGCAGCATTTCTCCCGGACGCAGATAAACCTGGTGTGTACGGTAAGCATTGTCTTCAATTTCCAGCGGCCATTCTTCCTCTACATCCTGATCCAAATTAATGATGGCACTGAGAATATGCGTATCGGTCGTATCACGGTGAGCACGAAGGCTGGTTCCTTCGTGATAACATCTGATGCCGTAGACACTGGTTACAACAATTTCGACGCCACCCCATTCTTCAACTATCTCCTGTAGTGCATCCGCAGTTTTTTGTTTCAGTTCGGCAGGTAGTTCTATCATTACTGTGGGGTGTATAGATTCATTTAACAAAAAATCAAGAGATTGCTGCTCCTCTTCTGCCATTGATTTATTGTCATCAAGAAATGATTTTATTTCTTTGTAAATGCTCTCTGGCATTTGTGATTTTTTAAAACCGCGAGTGGTGAAATTTGGTACCAGTTCAGCATTGGTTTTTATATCCATTTCACCTATGCCATTGAGGCGAAACCACTTGGTAATAACCGCTTTTGTCCCCTTTATTACTGGCAGGGCATGATGCATCGTTTCCTGGTTAGGCTGGCCATCAGGATGTAGGTTGTTCCAAAAGACGGCCTTGCCGGTTTTCGGCGTTATGCTCTTACCAATTTCAACGAATTCAGTTTCCCCTCCTTCTTCAACGTCATTCAGGTAAATCATAAATGTCCAACTTCGTTGCCCGCGTTTACCAGCATGTGTCTGGAACTCATCAGTTCCCGGTGTGAACCAGTCTGTGTGCGCTTTGAATTCTTCACCAACACCATAGAGCTGCCCCTGGATCTCTTCAGAAAAAGAGGGGTTGATACCGAGCATGCGACTAATCCTTATATCAATTTCAGCTGCTAGTAAGTCATCACAGTTTTGAAAATCAAATGTTTTACTGGTACGAAAATATTTGTCAGGTTGAGTTTCGTTGGTGACCGTCGATGGGCGCAGGTCATGTTGCATCAGTTCTATAATATGTTGGCACTCTTCTTTATTAAGGAAGTCATCAATGGTGTAGATGTCAGCATGGTCTGTATTAACCTTGTTGCTGTTAGGTACGAAAAATCGGCGATTTCGCCCGCTTTCATCAATCAATGGGTTTTCAATTTGATCCAGGGCAATAGAGGGTTCGTAATTTAATTCCTGTTTTATTACTTCATATTCAAAACCCTTGTCGATGAGAATCTTAAAGACTCCATCCTTGTCACAGCCACGCCCGATGTTAGACCAGATCCAGACTTTCCAGTTATCATCAAAAATATTTTCATTCATGAATTGTATTTGCATTTAAGGTTAATAACGTAATTATTATATGTGAATTAACACTGGCTGACCATGCAGATGGCAAAAGGGGCTACTTAGAATAATAAGTTTAAGTACATCGGGATATCTAAAACTACGGTATAATTTTTTGCTTGAATATGTGATTAAATCCAGCTCTGAGTCAGAGTGATTAAAACTATGGGGTATTGATGAAAACAGCATTAGTGTGTGGTGCGGGGGGCTTTATTGGTTCACACCTGGTTAAGCGCCTGAAACGTGAAGGCTTCTGGGTACGTGGGGTAGATATCAAGTTACCCGGCTTTGAAGAGACAGAAGCAGATGACTTTCTTCAGGCCGATCTGCGTGACCCGGTTATTTGCCGTGAAGTGTTGGATCAGCGTTTCGACGAGGTTTATCAACTGGCAGCAGATATGGGTGGTGCAGGTTTTGTTTTTATTGGTGAAAACGATGCCGATATTATGCATAACTCAGTAATGATAAACCTTAATATCCTCGAAGCCTGTAAACGGCGTACGATAAAGAGGGTTTTTTACTCATCTTCAGCCTGCGTTTATCCTGAATTTAACCAGATGCAACCAGACTCACCGGTGACATCAGAAGACTCAGTCTACCCTGCACAGCCAGATAGTGATTATGGCTGGGAAAAGTTATTTAGTGAGCGAATGTTTCTGGCTTATGCTCGTAATCATGGAATTGAATCAAGAATAGCCCGTTATCATAATATATTCGGGCCGGAGGGTTCCTGGAATGATGGCAGGGAAAAAGTTCCTGCGGCCATGTGCCGCAAGATTGCCATGGCAGAAGATGGTGGTGAAATTGAAATATGGGGCGATGGCGCACAAACGCGTTCATTTCTCTTTGTAGATGAGTGCCTGGAGGCAACTACACGCCTGACACGATCAGACTGGACAGGACCAGTAAACATTGGTTCCAACGAAATGGTATCGATTAATCAACTTGCTGACATGGTTATGGGCATCGCCGGTAAAAGTCTAACAATCAAACATATCCCGGGCCCTCTTGGTGTGCGTGGTAGAAATTCTGATAACCGTTTAATTCAGGAGCAGTTGGGCTGGGCACCTTCAGAATCATTGATTCACGGGCTGGAAAAAACCTATCAGTGGATAGAGCAGCAAGTAATGAATGAAAAAAGTAATCCATAATAAATTTTTTCATATATGCGAGGCTAGCGGCACCCTTCATAGCATGGTGTGACAAATAAATAGATGAAAACTGCTTGTGTAGTCTGTGACCGTTATAAGTTTATATATGTTCTGATGCCAAAAAATGCATCCAGCACCTTGCGTGAGGCATTCAAGAATGAAAGATATGGGGCAACTTATGAGGTAAATTATTCTGACATCGATTTATATAAAAAACAGGAATATTTTACATTTACGGTTTTAAGAGACCCTGTTTCCAGGCTGCTTTCCTCTTACCAGGAAGTTTGCATGAGACAGGAAATGAAAAGTTCAGCTTATGCAGATCATGACTTTTTCCATATGGAAGATGATGAACTGCGGTTGAATAAATTCATTGATTCCATCGAGAATAACCAGTGGGACACGCATTTAGTAAAACTCAGTGAACGCCTGAAAAATATTCGCATCGATTTTTATATGGGCCAGGAATGGCTGCAGCAGGATATCGAGCTGGTACATCTTCATCTGGGCATAAATGAGTGCCCCGTTCTTCTCAGGCGATACTCACGACTGGATCGTCAGTACAGATATGCTTATGCAAAGTATTTCTGCAATGAAGAGGACCTTTCCAGGCAAACCGTTGAGCGTATATTAAATATATATCGTAAGGATATGGAGCTTTATAATTTCCAGGTCCTTGACCGCTATGTAATGGAAGGTAGCTTCCTGAATAGATTCAAGATACAAAACCAGCAATGTTCCCGCTACCTCGTTTATCATCTCGGTGATCGAGGCCTTTTTGCAGAAATATCGACAATTTCTCGAGCAATGATGTATGCATTGAGTTGCGGTCGCCAGTTAATGATAGATTCGACCGAGTTCAGTTATCGTTTCGAACTCGGCTGGATGGATTATTTTGAATCATTTTGTGCCATATATGATCCTTCAGTTTGTCTGGGCGATGTTATGCATTGTTACAGCAATGTTAGAGGGCCAGGGACAGTGTTTGATGAAGTCCTGAGCTATAACCCTGAGGTGTTTCAATTTGACGGGCTGGTATTACGTGAATTTTTCACGATTCTGGGGAGGTTTACTCATGCCATTTACCGTCTTAATGATGCTGTAAAAAAAGAAGTGTTAGCCATGTCAGAGGAAATTGGTTTACCTGAAAGTTATACGGCGGTCCATATAAGACGTGGCGACAAAGTAGGGGATGAAGATGTTCATTATTCATTTCAACAATATTGGAAAGAACTTGTGTTAGCAGGTTCTGATGATTTACCGCTCTTTGTTCTCAGTGATGACTACCAAGCTATTGTTGAAGTAAGGGAGTGGTTGCGTGAGAGCAATTTTGACAATACCGTGTTTACTCTGTGTGATGAAACGCACACTGGATATGACGTATTCGCTATGCGGCAAGGACAGGCTTGTTATAACGTAGGATCAGATACCCAACCGCAGAACGAGGCTGAAATTCGGGCTTATATGTACAGGGAAACAATATTAGTGCTGGCTGAAGTTGAGCTGGCATCCAGAGCAGATTTTTTCATTGGAACATATGCATCGAATGTTAG
>DAOVWW010000252.1 GCA_030636465.1 Gammaproteobacteria bacterium | reverse complement strand
GTGGAGAATATGAGCAGTTTCACCTGTCCGCATTGTGGCGAGGCGACTGCAATCTTTTCCGAGAACGGTGCTGACAAACTGGCAGAGCTTCACAACGTGGATGTGCTTGCCAAATTGCCACTCGATCTGACGATTCGTGAAATGTCGGATGCCGGCACACCGATTGTGGCTGCAAAGCCCGACTCAGAGCAGGCAAAAGCCTACCTTGCTCTGGCCGAGACTGTGATCGACAAGGTTAAGAAACTTAATAGCAGGAAGGTTACGATCCCGGTCGTTCAGGGCTAAGCTCTAACAACTGTTCACATCATGACAACTCATGACAACAGGGGGGGCATCGCCCCCTGTTTCTATTTACATGACTCAATAGCTACCGTCGAAAGCAGTCATTTGCTAGTGATGAATACGACAGATTAAAAAACGGAGTTCGACAGTTTAAATAAAGTGTTATCCAATCTGTATCGATCCTCAGGATTTTCCAGTCATCCACCCTTACAATCGCTGAGCGACCGGTCTTCAACTTGATGCCTTCCCCGTTTGCCTCTTTCAAAAGTTGTCACATTGTAGAGGTCATCAACATAATTGACCTCGGCATCATAGATGTGCCCAGCACGCGGTGTTAGAACCGTTTCATAATTGATGGAGCCGCTAGAATTTGCCAGAAACGACGAGCTGGAAAAATTGAAAACCAGATAGCTCGGCCTGGATGCTGGAATGCCTACCTTGGCAGTTTCATTATTCAGGTTGACTGTTCCCTGGTAGTGAGTCTGGCAGTTGAGATCAACCCGGTAGATATCAACAGAAGCCTTAACTGATGAGAACATCGAACCTGATTCCACCTTGACCGTTAAATACAGGTTTTTTTCCAGTTCATTGGGGTAGGGTTTAATCCCTGAGCAGCCAGTCAGCATTAGGACAGCCAGAGCAAAAATTGCATTCCAGCCGTTCATTGTATGATTCAGGCAGCTAATTCTTGGCAAGGTCAGGGCACCCTTTGCTCTTACCGGTTGCCCAGCCCTTGATCGCCTTAACCATCACATCATGGCCCATAGAGGGGCGATAGAGATCGATACGGGTCCTGTTTTTACCTACCGGTGTAGCATCCGCAACGATCAGGTAATACCCCTTTTCGGGCATCTCGCTTACTTTCATCACGCCCTGTTCATGATGCTGCTGGACATGCAGTTCAGCCCGGTCCTTGGTGACAATTACAGTTGGAGTGTATTTGGTAACAATCACCTGGTAGCTCGTGTTGGTCTGGGACACGGTCTTGATGCGAACATCAAGACACTTGGGTGCCCGCTTCTTAAAAGTATTGGCTACGGCACGGAAAGAGCGGCTGACCTCGAAGCTTTCCACCTCACCCATAAAGGCTCCTGGAACGGCCTTTCTGAATTCCTCCGCTGTCAGTGGATGTTTAACACACCCGGCGAGCAGTGCAACGGCAAGCATAGTCATTAGTAAATTATTAAACTTCATAGCCGGCATCATACCCAGCATAATTACTTCACATCAACACCTTTAACGTGGGATAAATAGTTCGAACTGTTGTCCGTTCAGCTTCATTTCAGTTTTACCTCCTACTGTTCGGCACATGAACAACATCAAACGAATCCGGGTCTGGGACCCTCTGGTACGCATTTTCCACTGGGTGCTGGCGGTCTGTTTTCTGATCGCTTATGTGGTGGAAGATGACAGGCTCAATCTGCATCTGCTGGCGGGCAGCATTATGTTTGGGCTGATCATATTCAGACTGATCTGGGGCATCATGGGTACAGAGCACTCCCGTTTTGCCGATTTCATCTGTTCATTCAAACAGATTATACAGCACCTGCGCGATCTGGTGTCTTTACGTCCTGCACATCATATGGGCCACACGCCCGTCGGCGGTGTGATGATTTTTGTGCTGTTGGCCGGGTTGCTGATGCTAAGCCTGAGCGGGGCCATGCTCTATAGCTTCGAAAACAGTTCGATCCCTTTTGCTTTCCTTATGACCGAAGTAACTCCTGACACGATCCTGCTTATCGAAAATTCGCACGAGCTGATAGCGGACATACTGGCTCTCTTTGTTCTGTTCCATGTCGCGGGAGTCCTGGTTGAGAGCGTTTTGCAGAAACAGAATCTTATCCGGGCAATGATTACCGGATACAAAAAGGAGAAAATATGAAAACAGTTGCTACTATATTACTCTGCATGGCCGCATTACCGGCTTTGGCTTCTGAAGCCACCAACCAGATGTTCGATTCTTACCGGGCAGAGGGAGCAGGTGAATTCAGTGCTGAGCGCGGCAAGGGCATGTGGACGCAGACCTTCAAACAGCAGAAATCCGGCCAGCCAGTCAGTTGCACCACCTGTCACACTGGCAACCTTCAGCAGACCGGCGCCCATGTCAGGACCGGTAAAGTAATCGAGGCCATGAGTGCCCGCACCAATGCAGAGCGTTTTAATGAGACTAAAAAGATCAGAAAATGGTTTCTGCGCAACTGCAAATGGACGCTGGGACGAGAATGTACAGCACAGGAAAAGGGAGATTATCTCACCTATTTCCTGAGTGAATAGAGCAAAAAATAACATCTATCATCAATAGGGAGTAATTATGAATCAAAAACCCGGTAATATTAAGGAGTATACTGTCTGGGATGGCAGCGTGCGCTGGTTCCACTGGATTAATGTGCTTGCCATTATCGGCCTGATTGCAGTGGGCACAGTGATTTTGAATGGCAAAGCCATTGGTGTGAGCGGTGAGGGCAAAGTGCTGCTCAAAACCATACACGTCTATATCGGCTATCTGTTCTGCCTTAATCTGTTATGGCGTCTGATTGTGGCATTTGTGGCAAAGAACCGTTTTTCACGCTGGGGTGCTATTTTACCCTTGGGAGCGGGTTTCTCCGGGCGCCTTAGTGAATATATTAATGGAGCTAAAGCAGGCCAACCCCCTGCTTATCTGGGTCACAATCCAGTGGCCAGACTCATGGTCAGCCTGCTGTTTGCCCTGCTGTTGATTATGGCAATCACCGGCATTGTGCTGGCTGGCACGGACGTATACATGCCGCCGTTCGGAGCATTTTTTGCCGATTGGGTGACCGGCGGTGATGCTGAAAAACTGGCACAACTGGTTCCCGGCTCGAAAGAGTTTGTCGACAAGGAACTGTATGCGGAAATGCGGGCCTTTCGAAAACCATTTATTACGTTGCATTACTATGTCTTCTTTGTGCTTCTGGCGGCAGTAATCCTGCATGTCGCAGCTGTGGTGGTCACTGAACTGCGCGAAAAGAGCGGTCTGGTTTCGGCCATGTTCAGCGGCCGAAAGGTGCTTACTGAAAAGCCGGTTGATCTGGAAAAACAGAACACACAAACAACAATCAATACAGGAGTATGATATGAATAAAAGAATATTAGTTGGCGCGGTCATCATGGCAGCATCCGTAATGCTGTCAGTTTCGGGTATTGCCTTTGCTGACAGGGATGAAGATGAACGGGGCCTGTTCAAGAAAACAGGTACAGTTCCTGCCGTGAATAGCAAATTGTATGCGGCAGAATGTGGCTCCTGCCATTTTGCCTATCAGCCAGGCTGGTT
>DAOVWW010000142.1 GCA_030636465.1 Gammaproteobacteria bacterium | reverse complement strand
TTCCTCTGTTGCGCTCAAATGACGCGATGAATAAGGCCGGGCAGAGAGACCTGTCCATTATGGGTGAAACCGATATTGCTACGCTGAATTCCAGCTGTGGTGCAGAACAGGAATATTTCCTCGTTGATACTAATTTTGCCAATGCGCGCCCTGATTTGCTACTGGCCGGCCGTACTTTATTCGGCAATGCTTCTGCTAAAGGTCAGGAGTTTGATGACCATTATTTCGGTGCTATCCCTGCACGGGTACAAGTATTTATGCAGGATTATGAAGATAGACTCTACCGTCTGGGCATCCCGGCCAAAACACATCATAACGAAGTTGCACCCGGGCAGTTTGAAATTGCACCTTACTTTGAAGCGGCAAACGTTGCAGCAGATCATCAGCAGTTAATGATGACCATGATGAAAGCCACAGCGAAGAAGCACGGCTTCATGTGCCTGCTACATGAGAAACCCTTCGCAGGTATTAATGGTTCAGGTAAGCACGTTAACTGGTCTGTAGGTAACGCTACACAGGGTAACCTGCTGGATCCAGGTAGCACCCCGCACGACAACCTCAACTTCCTGGTTTTCTGTGGTGCGGTAATTCGTGGCGTACATCTGCATGGTCCCTTACTGCGTTCAGTTATTGCCTCAGCAGGCAATGACCATCGACTCGGCGCAAACGAAGCACCACCCGCGATTCTGTCTGTTTACCTTGGTGAGCAGCTGGAAAATGTCTTCATGGACATTAAAAATGGCAAGATTGCGACCAGCGACCATGGCGGCGAGATGGATCTTGGTCTGAGCCAGATTCTTAATTTCGAACGTGACCCGGGTGACCGTAACAGAACTTCACCATTTGCCTTCACTGGTAATCGCTTTGAATTCCGCGCTGTCGGTTCAGCACAATCTGTTTCTGGTCCATTAGTCGCCATGAACACTATGCTTGCTGATTCTCTAAACTGGATCTCGGATAAGCTGGAAGCCAAAATTGCAGGCGGCAGCGATCAGGCCGATGCGGTATTTGCAGTACTCAAGGAATTGATGGAAGAGCACGGTAATGCAGTATTCGGTGGTGACGGTTACTCTTCAGAATGGCATAAAATGGCTGTCGAAGAACGTGGTCTGAAAAACATACCAACGACAGCTGATGCACTGCCTGCACTGCGAGAAGACTCTGTTAAGGCGCTCTTTGAAAGCACCGGTGTTCTGTCTCCAGTAGAACTGGAAAGTCGCTATGAAGTCTATGCAGAGCAATACGTTATGGCTATCGATGTCGAAGCCAAACTGGTTGTCGATATGGCCAAAACGATTATCTACCCTGCGGCGGTTACCTACCTGTCTGATTTGACAGTAACCAGCACCACTCTGGCTGATATGAATATTGAGATGGATAATTCGGTTGCCAGTACCGTTGCTGCTGAAGCCAATGCCATGATGGCAGCTGTGGGAAAACTCAGTTCTGCTATGGAAAAAGAAGACTTTGCTTCTGCTGAAGAGCACATGCAGTATTGTGCCAATGATATTCTTGGTCTGATGGCTGATGTGCGTACACACGCTGATGCACTTGAAGTAGAAGTGGCTGATGAACTCTGGCCTTTGCCTAAGTATCAGGAAATGCTGTTTATAAAATAAATAAAGCTTGTTTAAATAAAAAGGGTCCGTAAAACGGGCCCTTTTTTTATGCTTAGTAATCTCTGATTAATTCGGTGGAATCTGTCATTGCGAGCGAAGCGCGGCAATCTTGATTTAAGAAGCTATGGGTTAGAGATTGCCACGTCACTACGTTCCTCGCAATGACGATATAATCAGAGGTTCTCTTAATATTTGTCTACACGATGTACACCTGGCAGCAGGTGCAGCAAAGGTTAATCAGATAGCTTTAATTCTTCCCAGATGGTTTTCACGGGCTCAGCCCGGTTCATGGAATAGAAGTGCAAGCCCGGCGCGCCGCCAGCAAGCAATTGCTCACACAGGTTTATCACCACATCCAGACCAAATTCTCTAATGGATTCCAGGTCATCACCGTAAGATTCGAGACGTTTGCGAATCCAGCGAGGGATTTCAGCACCACAGGCATCCGAGAACCTGGCCAGTTGTTTGTAGTTGGTGATAGGCATAATGCCCGGAGTGATCGGGATATCGAGATCCATAAGCTGGCAGTCATCTAAAAAACGGAAATAGGCATCCGGGTTAAAGAAGTACTGAGTAATGGCCGAATCGGCACCGGCTTCCACCTTACGTTTGAAATTTTGCAGGTCAGCCCGGGCACTGCTTGCCTGAGGGTGAAACTCAGGGTATGCGGCGACTTCAAGGGTGAAGTGATCGCCAGTCTGCTGACGAATGAACTCCACCAGCTCATTGGCATAACGCAATTCGTTGTGTTCAGCAGCACCATAACCTGATGGCATATCACCACGCAGCACAACCAGACGTTTGACACCGATTTCACGGTAATCATCAAGCATAGATTTCAGGGTATCGCGACTGGTAGAAATGCAGGAGATATGCGGTGCGGCATCAATACCATCTTCCTGAATGATGGTTTTTATCGTCTGGTAGGTCCCATCCTGAGTACTGCCACCGGCACCAAAGGTGACCGAGGCAAAGGCAGGCTTCAGCTTGCTGAGTTCCATACGGGCAGCCGCCAGCGACTGCTCACCTTTTTCGGTGCGCGCAGGAAAGTATTCGAGGCTGAATGTTCTTGATTTAAGTTCCAAGTTCTAAGTTCCAAGTCCCAAGTTTTAACACCCAAATTCTAAAAAAAACCAATGTTTTTTCACTTGGAACTTGGATCTTTCGACTTGGAACTATCTATAACTCAATAACGATACGTTTCAGGCTTATAAGGTCCACCTACCGGCACACGAATATAGTCTGCCTGTTTCTGCGTCAGTACGCTGAGCGCCACACCAATCTTTTCCAGATGCAGGCGAGCAACTTTTTCATCAAGATTCTTAGGCAGGACGTAGACGATATTTTCATAGTCATCAGGGTTGTTCCATAACTCCATCTGCGCAATGACCTGGTTGGTGAATGAAGCAGACATCACAAAGCTAGGGTGACCGGTAGCACAACCTAGATTAACCAGCCGTCCTTCAGCCAGAATAATTAGTTTCTTGCCATCAGGGAAGATAACGTGATCAACCTGAGGTTTGATGTTTTCCCAGGTGTATTGCTTCAGTGAGGCGATATCGATCTCGGAATCAAAGTGACCGATGTTGCAGACGATACTTTCATTTTTCATCTTCAGCATGTGGTCATGGGTAATCACATCAAGGTTACCGGTAGTGGTAACAAAAATATCACCATAAGCACAGGCTTCGTTCATGTCGACGACACGATAACCTTCCATCGCCGCCTGCAGGGCGCATATAGGATCGACTTCAGTGACCATAACCGTGGCACCAAGACCCTTAAATGCCTGAGCGCAGCCTTTACCGACATCACCGTAACCGAGGACAACGCAGATCTTTCCTGCAATCATGACATCGGTAGCGCGCTTGATCCCGTCAACCAGTGATTCACGACAACCATACAGGTTGTCGAATTTAGATTTGGTTACTGAGTCGTTGACGTTGATAGCCGGAGTCAGCAGTTTGCCTTCGTTGGCCATTTCGTACAGACGATGAACGCCGGTAGTGGTTTCTTCAGAGATGCCACGGACATCTTCCAGCATTTCAGGATATTTCTCATGCATCAGCAGGGTCAGATCACCACCATCGTCAAGAATCATATTTGGACGCCAGCCGTCAGGGCCAAAGATGGTCTGTTCTATACACCACCAGAATTCTTCATCTGTCTCACCTTTCCAGGCAAAAACCGGTGTGCCGTTATCAGCAATGGCTGCAGCGGCCTGATCCTGAGTGGAAAAGATATTGCAAGACGACCAGCGAACCTCAGCTCCCAGAGCTTCCAGTGTTTCAATTAAGACAGCGGTTTGTATGGTCATGTGCAGACAGCCAGCAATACGTGCTCCTTTGAGGGGCTTCGATTCACCATACTCTTCGCGCAAGGCCATCAGGCCCGGCATTTCAACTTCACCAATGCTGATTTCCTTGTGTCCCCATTCAGCCAGACTCATGTCGGCGACTTTGTAATCTGGAGTTAAATTTTCTACTGGTTGTACGCTCATTGCTATCCTCTTTATACGTTCGTGGTGTTCGTTACTTAATGTATGTTTCGTGTGTGGCTAGGCCGATGCCGCCTGGCTTATGTTTGCGTCACTGCGCAGGGCTTCGACCTTGTCCAGTGCTTCCCAGCTGAACTGCTCTTCGGTGCGGCCAAAATGACCATAGGCGGCACTGTCACGATAGATCGGACGTAGCAGATCCAGTGATTCAACTATGCCACGTGGACGTAAATCGAAATGGACACGCACCAGCGCTTCGATCTGATCTTCAGGAATGATGCCAGTACCAAAGGTGTTAACCAGTAGTGAAACAGGTTCAGAAACGCCGATAGCGTAGGCTACCTGTACTTCACAGCGTTTGGCCAGGCCTGCCGCCACTACATTTTTAGCGACATGGCGCAGCGCATAGGCAGCAGAACGATCTACTTTTGTCGGATCTTTACCTGAAAAGGCTCCACCACCATGACGGGCACTGCCGCCATAGGTGTCGACAATAATCTTGCGTCCCGTCAGGCCGCAATCACCAACAGGGCCACCAATAACAAAACGTCCTGTCGGGTTAATCATGAAACGGGTCTCCTTGCTGATCATGTCGGCAGGGATAACAGGTTTGATGACTTCTTCAATAATAGCTTCTTCGAGATCTTTGTGTTCAATATCAGGCGAATGCTGAGTAGACAGCACCACTGTATCAACATGGCTGGGTACACCGTCGATGTAACGTACACTAACCTGAGATTTTGCATCAGGGCGTAACCATGACAGGTTGCCGTTCTTGCGCTGTTCTGCCTGCTTGTGTACCAGACGATGGGCGTAATGAATCGGGAAGGGCATCAGCACGTCAGTTTCATTGCATGCGTACCCAAACATCAGGCCCTGATCACCAGCACCCTGGTCGAGATCGATACCTTCACCGGTATT
>DAOVWW010000161.1 GCA_030636465.1 Gammaproteobacteria bacterium | reverse complement strand
TATTGATAATCTTGCCTCCACCACTACCTGAAAAGTCAGTCAGTGCCAGCACAACCTTGTGTGAATCCCTTAACAGGTCTTCACCAGCGTCATTCAATGCCAGGCAGCTCTCTTTGTTAGATGTACCTTTAGTCATTTCAAGGAATGGGCCCCATTGCACCGTAACTCGCTCAACACGCTGCTTGATTTTTGATGTCGGTGTAAAAGCCTTCAATTCATTAAGCTGTGCATTAAACAAATCTGTACTCTTTTTAAGCTCTTTAAGCGCCTGCTCTTTGGCGATGCCCTGACCAGCAAGGCAAAAGTCCTTAACTATACGCTGCGATAACATGCGCTGGCGCCCAGCTTTATTGATAGCATCACTGACGGTAGTAATTTCCGCCTGGGCTGGCATGATTGGAGCAACGATTGAAAGTCCAAGTACAAATAGACCCGTTAAACAAATAGAGTTTTTCATAGCATCACCTTATTGTAAATTAGTATATAAGTATAAAGTGAAATTCGAGTGTATTAATTGACGCATATCAATTAAATACAATTAAACTGAAGAATTCTTGATGAACATCATAAAACTCTTTTATTTTAAATCAGTGTTAAAAGAGTCTGCACAAAAAAAGGCTGCCCTAAGGCAGCCTTTTTGAATTTCATGATACTTTGCTTAGATAATAGCTATCTTTCTGAACCACGTTCTTTATGAGCATCGTTCATTACTTCAACTGCTATATCGTTGTAACTGTCAATATAACCGTCCAGAAGATCGCCTGATTCAGGTGTGTAGTATGCTTTTGCATCAAAACCGTTAGCATGCTCGTTCTCAATAAATTTCTTTTGCATATCCAGCAGCTGCTGAATTTTTTCCTGTTTAGTGCTCATTTGATCTCTCCAGTGAGTAATCACAAAAATGTCGTAACAGGAATATAGACACTAAATACAAGTATTTCCATATCCCAAACGGGCTAGCTAGCTAACTCAAATAATACTGTCAGGACTCTTTGGCATGCTTGATGCCCTTATGTGGAACAAACAAGCCACAGCCTAACAGGCGTCCATCTCCTATGCCCTGCTCCTGCAGCCGGATGGCTTCCATCGGCTCCAGGTCTGCAACCAACAGGCTACGCGTAGTAATTTCCTTATCAGGCGTTATAAACGATTGAGTTTTCCCACTGAGCAGTTTTCGTGGCGGGATATTAAGCTTCTTTAGTTCAGCCACTGCTTTTTGCAGAAACTCTTCGTCGTCCATGTCCGCACCAGTCATTACATAGCGTGAAAACTGGACCTCATAAAAGCTTAATAATTTTACTGTGGCCTTCTTTATATTCAAAGAGTTGCCAGCAATAGTTAATTCTTTACCTTCCAGCTCTAATGCTTTTTCTACCGAATCTCCGGGTACGCGAATCGTCATCTTTGAGCGGTGACTAAGATGAATCAGTGCATCCGGTTCTTCAGGCCGGTTCCAGCCATTCATCGATTCGGCTCCATGAATTTGATGGATGCCAGTATTCGGATGATCAGCGAACCAGGGCAATATATCGGTGATCGCCTGGCTCAACGCCCAAATATGGTCATTGGTCAGACATTTACAGTCGAGCTTAAAACTCAGATCAACAACATCGTCAGGAACTTTTAGCTTGTTCTCTTTATTAGCGTCTTCAGTCCAGTACATATTTTATCTCTTAGCCAGGAGTATTAGCCAAATCAGCCCCTTGAGGTGAATGAGGCTTCAAGCCGTTCTTCCCAGTTATCCGGGGTATCTTGAAAAGGAGGCTTAACATCCATACGAAAGAACATTTCACCTTTGCCACCGCCATTTTTGACCACAGCCATTAATTCATCAAACGACACCAATTCATGGTGCTGTAACAGTACTTCACTTAACCACAACATTCGACTATCCCATATCTTCTTTAATATCGGTCTATTTTAAGCGATCTCAACGTGTTTATGGTAAAGAAAACAATCTGGATTGTGCGTTTATTTATCTGAGACGGGAATAAACGCTAAGAATCTCATTCACTGCCTGCCGTTGATCTGGCCTTTGTATTTGTCAAATTTCTCATCAAAGGAGTTCATCATGACATCATGACCTTGTTGACGTTGTTGCATCATCTCATTCTGCTCAGCCGAAATCTGTTCAGGTTCAGGCTCACACTCAGACGAGTCCTGATCATCTTCATTGCATTCATCAGAAACATATTCCACCTCTGCCTGATTATCAGTCACTGTAGAATAATCAGCAGGGTCAGGTAATTGATCCGTACTGTTTACCAGTAGTTTTTGCCATAGGATAGCGGTTACAGCTAAAGCCAGTAGAATCGAAATTATAGTAAAAATACGCATAAATACTCTCTTAAACTAGTTTCAAATTACAGTAGATAGATTTTTCGCAAGCATTAAAAAGGCAAACGAATCTCTTCTGCACTTTCCATGATCTCAATCGCCGTTTCTAAATTTATCTGGTCAGGGTTTTCGGTTGATTGTGCCTGTAGCTTTTCATAGAGTTCAGCCTGTTCCCAGGTCTGGTGATTGCCATGCTCATCCTGTACATAAGCCGCCCAGGGAATAAATTTTGTCAGCGGGAACACCTGCCCTTCCTGCGGAGATATATCAACATTTAACCCAGAAATAAACAGGACCTTCTTGTTTCTATAGGTGGGCTCTTGAATGATGGTTCTGAAAGCACGGTCAAACTCTACCTGGGTGTTTGCCTGTGCTGCAGTGAGTGCCGGCCATTCTGATGCAACAACATAGGGCATTACATCAATGAGGTTTTTCTCCAGATGATCCCTGCCTTCATGATGTTGACTAATATCACGTTTAAAAAAGAACAAATCAGGATGAAGATGGTGGCCTATAGATTCACCAGGAACAGATTTCCATTCAAAATCACCCAGGCTCGCAACCAGTGCGGGCGATGCAGAAAAAACCTTTGCTGTACTTTTAGATAGCTCAGGAACCGGGTTACCATCACTATCCACCTGAACAATTTTATCTAATTTGAGCATCAGCCCTTGCTCTCGTTCTGCATGCAGCAGCAAGTTGTCTATTACAACCTTATATAGTCCATCCTGCTGATAAAGGTATATGTTTTCCTTTGCAAACGCGTACTCACGCAAATACCAGTCCAGCGCACCACAGATTTTTCCACAATTTGAGGTCTCGCTAGTATCCTCGGTCTGCAGCCTCCTGTAGACCCCGAAATGACCATTCCTGGGATCGTAGCCAACATGGCTGGCCTGGATGATTACCAGATCTTTGCCATGATGTGCATGCGGAGCATGTCGGTCAGTGGCAACGATGCCGCCAACCAATCCATGATTAAAGGGGAAAGAACCGAAATGTTTTGCAATCAAAATAATCGGATAACCCTGGCTTTCATCTGAACAGAAAGCACGCGATGGCATTATCTTCCCTCGTTCAAAACCCAATGATTTGGCGAGGTTATAAACACGCGGCATAAAAAGGCTATAACGGATGGCCACATCAGACATATGGTAAGCGCCTAGCAGATTTGAAATTAACCCGGTTGTTCCATACATTATTTTTATCCTACACGGTCAAAATAGAGTTTAAGAGGTAATACTAGTTGATAGAGCATATTTATACGAGAGGTACAGAAAGCTTAGCAATGCAGCTATGAGCAATGCTAAAACATTTTTCATTGTTCATGCTTCTGTTCATCTTCCATGCCGTACTTTTTCAACTTCCGCCATAGTGAAACGCGGTCGATACCAAGAACCTTGGCTGCCTGTGTACGGTTCTGACTGGTATGTTCTAATACGTAGCGAATATAATCAGCTTCCCGCTCTGCAAGTGACGGTAGACGCCCGGCTTCCTCGCGTACAACATGCACCGCGAATTCGGTAAAGCTGACAGGTAGATCTTCCAGTATTAATTGATCACCATGCGCCAGTGCAACACCACGCTCAATGATATTTTCAAGTTCACGAATATTTCCTGGATAGTCATATTCAAGTAATGCAGACAAGGCAGCTGGTTCGATATCCTCTACAGAGCGACTCATGCGAGCGGCATGTTTATGCAGAAAATAGAAGGCAAGCAGTGGGATGTCATCACGACGCTCTGCCAGCGGAGGAAGATGCATAGCCACGACATCAAGGCGATAATATAAATCTTGCCTGAAGCGGCCAGCGGCGACTTCATCACGCAAATCACGATGGGTCGCAGCAATTAATCGAATGTTTACCGGTATCGCCTGTGTGGAACCAAGACGCTGCACTTCCCTTTCCTGTATAACCCTGAGGAGTTTCACCTGCATAGCAAGAGACATTTCAGCTATTTCATCTAAAAACAATGATCCACCATTCGTGGCCTCTATGAGCCCGGCCCGTGCTTCGGTCGCACCGGTATAAGCCCCCTTCTCATGGCCAAAGAGTTCATTTGCAAGCAAGTCTTCCTGCAAGGCGCCACAATTAATAGCCTGGAAGGTTTTTTCACTGCGGTGGCTGTGATTATGGATAAAGCGAGCCAGCAGTTCTTTACCGGTGCCACTCTCACCGCTGATCAGTACATTGGTATCTGTCGGGGCAATTTGTCTGGCCATTTCCAGCAGACGTTCCATAATCACATCCTGAGTGATTATCGAAGACCCGCTGCGAATACTGGTCAGCTGATTTTTTAGCTGCCGATTTTCCCGTTTCAGATTGACCATCTGCATTGCATTACGCACGACCTCACGTACTTCATCGAGGCGAAAGGGTTTAGCAATGTAATGAAATGCACCTGCTTTCATTGCCTCTACCGCTGAATCAAGTGTTGCAAAACCTGTAATCAG
>DAOVWW010000151.1 GCA_030636465.1 Gammaproteobacteria bacterium | reverse complement strand
TCAGTCAGTCATTATCTACGGGGAGACCATTCTGGTATTGCTGTACGAGTAAGTGACCACCCACTGACTAGCCTGTTATGCCGATCGTTCCGGGGCCCAATAGTCTCGACCAGTGCCAATCCTGAGGGACATCCACCTGCACTGTCGGTCAATGGAGTTCAACGATATTTTGACGCTGACATCGATCTTGTTATAGAAGGACCGCTGGGTGAGCTGGAAAAGCCCACACCTATTTATGATGTGTTAACGGGGGAACTCCTTCGATCATGACAGCTGTGGAATCTGTCAGTTAGGACAATGTAGCTTCGAATTCATTCGAATAAGAGATGTTTCTACAAGACCCATGTTCGAATGAATTCGAACCTACAGAATAATCAAATAGTCGGTAATGAAAATTCGTTAAAGTTTTTCGAGATCCATCATTCCGGCAGGTTTATTTTCAATTTTTGAAGCGAGATCACGCAACGCTGCCTGCAGGGCCTCTTCGATTACCGGATGATAAAAAGGCATTTTCAGCAGATCGAAAACGGTCATCTGCTGCTGTATACACCATGCCATCTGATGCGCCAGGTGTTCGCCTTTAATGGCAAAAATGCTGGCACCTAATAACTTGCCTGTCTGCTTATCGCCATATACACGAATCAAACCACGATTCTTGGTCATAATCAGGGCACGGCCTACTGGCGCCATTTTTATCTGACCCACTACCGTAGTTTCCTGATCCAGCTCTGACCAGGTAGCCCCTGCGGTACATATATTTGGATCACTAAAAGTGATGGCCAATGGCGTCTTGCGTTTGTACCCCTGGATATTTCCTGTGGCGGCGTTAACACCGGCGATACGACCCTCATCACCGGCCTCATGCATAATGGGCCTATTGCCGGAAACATCGCCGGCCAGGAATACCGGTTGATCGCCGCACTGCATGGTATTCGGGTTGTGCACTGGTACGCCCTGCATATTCAGTTCCAGGCCCAGGTTTTCCAGTTTCATTCCAGCAAGATTGGGCGCACGTCCCATGCTAACCAGTATTTTGTCCACGAGTACGGTGTTATCACAGGCGGTAACGCGCAACTTACCATCTTCTTCGACGACATCCGCGGGCTCACCCAACCACAAAGGAAATTCCCGTCCGACTGTTTCAATGACTGATTGATTTATCTCAGGATCTTCAACACCACCGATGTGTTCTGCCATATCGATGCCGGTTACATCTATATCCAGACGCGCCAGTGCCTGACCTATCTCCAGACCAATCACACCCAGGCCGATTACAGCGACGGACTCTGGCAGTTCATCAAGCTCAAACAGGGTATCGGTAGTGATGATATGATCAGAAAAAGACTGCCATGCTTTTGGTATCACGGGTGTTGAACCACTGGCAATGATTACGCTGCCGTAATTAACGGTATCTTCGCCCACACGCAGCTGCCCGGGTTTAACAAATTCTGCCTGGCCATGAATAATATGATCTTTAAGGCGTTTATCATTGTTGCCCTTGACGCGCTCAACAAAGGAGTCGCGCAGTTCGCGGACGAATTCCATCACTTCCTCTCTGTCTAGTGACAGGCCCTCTCCACCTTCTATACCTTCACGCTCAAAAACCTTGCGGCGATGAAAGTCCTCGGCGGCCTGAATCAGGACTTTGGAAGGCATGCAGCCTACTCTCGCACAGGTCGTACCCATCTCACCATTCTGTACTATGAGATAGCTTTTACGATTCTGGATAACCTGCGAAAGAGCATACAGGCCAGCTGTTCCTGCACCAATGATGACAACGTCTATATTGTGTTCCATGGAATTCTCGGGAATTGTTTTATAATTTATTAACTAATTCTGAGTCTGGCCGGTGAAAGAAACTACTTTTTTTCTTTCTTAAAACCATCTTCTTCTTTTTCAGGTACTTTGGTTTGTGCAGCAACTTCATTCAAGCCTGCTTCAACCTTACGTTTATCACCCAGGTAGTAACGTTTCTGTGCCTGCATGTCCTCATCCAGTTCATAAACCAGCGGGATACCGGTCGGCATATTGACCTTGGCGATATCTTCATCCGAGATATTCTCAATATATTTCATCAGTGCCCGCAAACTATTACCGTGGGCGCAGATCATCACCTGCTTGCCATCCTCTATCATCGGACGAATGGTACTTTCCCAGTACTCCAGCACTCTATCCAGGGTATCGTGCAGAGATTCTGTATTAGGTAATTTCTTACCCAGGTCACGATAGCGTACATCATACATAGGGTGACGTGGATCAGATTTACTTAATTCGGGTGGGCGTATTTCAAATCCGCGGCGCCATTTCTGCACCTGCTCTTCACCATAATTCTTAATCACTTCTTTCTTGTCCATACCCTGCAGCGCACCATAATGACGCTCATTTAATACCCAGGTTTTGTCCATCGGCACCCACATCAGGTCCATATTGTCGAGAATTATCCAGGTGGTACGGATCGAGCGCTTAAGCAGGGAGGTGTATACCTGATCGAATACAAAGCCTGCATCTTTAAGCAGACCGGCTGCTGCCGTTGCTTCTTCTACGCCGTGATCGGTCATATCAACGTCTGTCCAGCCGGTAAAGCGGTTTTCCAGATTCCACATGCTCTGCCCGTGACGGACCAGTACTAATCTTTTCATGAATATACTCTCTCGTTAAATTCTTAAAACGAAGGATAAAGGTTAAAGAGGAAAGGTTAAAGAAGAAATACTATGGTTTTTCTTTTACCTTTTACCTTTCCCCTGGTTTTTTTCCCTTTTTGCCAGATCCAGCCAGGTTTCGATCACGCTATCCGGATTCAACGACAGACTACTGATCCCTTCCTCTACCAGCCAGGCGGCGAGATCCGGGTAGTCCGACGGACCCTGACCACAGATGCCAATATACTTGTTCTGTTTCTGACATGCCTTGATCGCCATCAATAACAGCTTGCGTATTGCCGGGTCGCGTTCATCAAATAGATGCGCGACCAGGCCGGAATCACGATCAAGACCCAGTGTTAGCTGGGTCAGGTCATTAGAACCAATTGAAAATCCATCAAAATATTCTAAAAACTCATCGGCCAGAATGACATTCGATGGCAATTCACACATCATCAGAATTTTAAGACCATTCTCTCCCCGTTTCAGACCATTTTCTGCCATCAGCTGAGTAATAGATTTTGCTTCAGCCAATGTCCGTACAAACGGCACCATCACTTCAATATTCTGCAATCCCATATCGTCACGAACAGATTTCAGCGCATGGCATTCCAGCGCAAAGCTTTCTTTGAACTGGTCAGACAGATAACGCGATGTGCCGCGAAAGCCTATCATCGGGTTTTCTTCATCGGGTTCGTACAGATCACCGCCCAGCAGGTTTATGTATTCATTACTCTTAAAGTCGGATAATCGGACTATCACGGGTTCTGGAGCAAATGCGGCGGCTATCGTTGCAATGCCTTCTTTCAGCTTACTGATATAAAACTCGATGGGGCCGTCATAACCGACCATACGTTCGGCTATTTGCGCCTGTAATGATTCCTGCAGGCGGCTATAGTCAATCAGTGCCTGGGGATGAACACCAATCATTACATTGATAATGAATTCCAGTCTTGCCAGGCCTACACCCTGATTAGGCAGGTTGGCAAAATCAAATGCCCGTGTCGGGTTGCCAACATTCATCATCATCTTTGTCGGCAGGGGGGTAAGGTTATCAACTTCATGTCGCTCGACTTCAAATGGCAGGATGCAATCATAGATACTGCCAGTATCGCCTTCCGCACAGGAAACAGTGACTTCCTGGCCCGTCTTGATAGTTTCGGTCGCATCACCACAGCCCACTATCGCCGGAATATCCATCTCCCGGGCGATAATTGCTGCATGGCAGGTACGCCCACCGCGATTAGTCACTATCGCAGCGGCCCGCTTCATTATCGGCTCCCAGTCCGGGTCGGTCATATCGGTTACCAGCACATCACCGTCCTGAACATCTTCCATCTTTGATGGATCGCGTATAACCCGGGCTATGCCGCTGCCTATGCGTCGACCAATCGCTCTGCCGGTAGTAATGACCTTACTCTTCTGCTGTAAATGATAGCGCTCAATGACCGCCTTTCCTGCTTCCCTGCTGCGAACGGTCTCCGGTCTCGCCTGAACTATATAGAGCTCACCATCTTCACCATCCAGCGCCCACTCGATGTCCATAGGCCGCCCATAATGCTGCTCAATATTCACCGCATGGCGGGCAAGATCCTCTACCTGCTCATCAGTAATACAGAAGCGCTGGCGATCAGTGTGCTCAACATCTACCGTACGCACCGACTTGCCATGCTCGGAGGCTCCGGTGAAGATCATCTTGATAGCCTTGTCACCTAATTGACGACTGATGACTGCCTGGTGACCGCTTGCCAGTGTAGGCTTATAGACAAAAAACTCATCCGGATTGACGGCCCCCTGAACTACCGTTTCACCCAGACCCCAGGCGCCGGTAATAAAGACTACATCACGAAAACCACTTTCTGTGTCGAGTGTAAAGAGCACACCTGAACTGCCTATATCACTTCGAATCATGCGCTGTACACCGGCGGACAGTGCCACTGCCGCATGATCAAAACCCTGGTGTACCCTGTAAGCTATGGCACGATTATTAAATAACGAAGCGAATACATGGCGCATCGCGTTGAGCACATTGCCTACGCCACGAATACTCAGGTAGGTTTCCTGCTGCCCGGCAAAAGAGGCTTCAGGTAAATCTTCTGCGGTAGCAGATGATCGAACGGCAACGGCTACATTATCGCCATACTGCTGCTCCATGCGGTGGTAGGCTTCGGTGACTTCTTCACGTAAGCACTGTCCCAAAGGCGCATCGATAATCCAGCCGCGGATTTCATTGCCGGTCTCGGCCAGGGCATTAACATCACTGACATCCAGCCCCTGCAGGCGTTGAGC
>DAOVWW010000080.1 GCA_030636465.1 Gammaproteobacteria bacterium | reverse complement strand
TGAAGAAAACTATGCGGTACACAATTTTGACGATCGCTCACAGCATGAAATCATCAACTATGATGAACTTTTCCTGGGGCATTTTGAATTTGTAGAAAGAAATCATCGTACAGAAGACGTTCCTAACTCTAGTCAGGTGCTGGGGCATTTCCATGAGCGCATGGATGGCCTGACAGAAGAATCAGCCGTCGCAGAATCCGAACGCTGCATGAGTTGCGGCATGTGCTTCGAATGTGACAACTGTGTCATCTTCTGTCCACAGGATGCGGTCTACCGTGTCAAAAAAGACCAGGCAACTATGGGTCGTTATGTTGCCACCGATTATGAAAAATGTATCGGTTGCCACATTTGTGCCGAAGTCTGCCCTACGGGTTACATTGACATGGGTCTGGGTGAATAAACCGAGGAATCACGATGCACGTAATGCATATACTCAAGATAATTTCTCTGGCAGTGCTGCTACTGACTGCCACGGGGATTAATGCTGACGTTCCAAAACCTAAGCCTATACATGGTGAAGGTCAGTGTGTGGAACCAGAAGATGACATGAAAAGAAATCACATGGAGTATATTCTCCATCAACGTGATGAAACCATGCAAAAAGGGATACGTACTTCAAAGCACAGCTTTAAGCAGTGCGTAAGTTGTCATGCTGTAAAAGATGACAATGGTGAATACGTACGTATTGACGACCCTAGCAATAAACATTTCTGTGCTACCTGTCATGAATTTGCTGCCGTCTCGATAGACTGCTTTCAATGCCATGCAGACACACCAAGGTCTACTGATAAACACGAATTACGGGTTAATAAATAGGTCACGCATGAACAAAAACGATTCACTGGTTGATCAAAAACGCAGAGCCATATTAGGCGGAATGGGCGGAACTGCCGCTGCCATTGTTGGCCTCACTATTGCTCCGGGTGTGCTTCTTACACAAACGGCCCAGGCTAAACCTGTTGATGAAGCGATATCCAGCAAGACTCGCTGGGGTATCCTGATTGATACCAACAACTGTAACGACTGTAACGATTGCGTAACAGCCTGCGAAGAAGAAAATGGCTGGGGTTCCGGTTCTACAGATGAACAGAAATCTCGCCCCGACCAGAAAGCACAATGGATAAGAACAGTAAAAGTAACCGATAAACAAACCGGTTATGCTAAAACCTTACCAATGATGTGCCAGCACTGTGAACATCCACCCTGTGTTGATGTCTGCCCTACCGGTGCTTCATTCAAACGCGATGATGGCATAGTGCTGGTAGATAAACATATCTGTATCGGCTGCCGCTATTGCATGATGGCATGCCCATATAAAGCCAGGTCGTTTATCCATGAGACCTTAACTGATCAGCGTAGCTATATGCCACGCGGTAAAGGCACAGTCGAAAGCTGCACCATGTGTGTACACAAAGTTGATAATGGTGAAAACCCAGCCTGTGTAGATGCCTGCAGCAGCTCAATGACTTTTGGTGATCTAAATGATCCAGACAGTGAAATATCAAAAGAACTGGCTCGTCACGGCGGTACGCAGATCAGAGCAGATCTCAGATTGAACCCGGGTGTTAGATACCAGGGCTTAAATTTTTAAAATAAAGGCTTAAGCAACAATGAAAAAAGTATATTTTTCTGAAATCGACGGTAACAGCATGGGCTATCTGGCTGTTGTTGCCATATTAGGCCTTATCACCGCACTGGGACTGGGCGCCTTCTGGTACATGGAGCATAACGGTCACTGGGTGACTGGAATGAACAATGAAGTTGTCTGGGGCTTGCCTCACGTTTTTGCTGTATTTCTAATCGTAGCGGCATCAGGAGCACTGAATGTCGCCTCTATCTCATCCGTATTTCAGAAAGCCGCCTACAAGCCTTTAGCGCGTTTATCCGGATTACTGGCACTGGCACTGCTCGCGGGGGGGTTAGCTGTACTGGTACTTGATTTAGGCCATCCTGACCGCCTGATTGTGGCCATGACCTACTATAACTTCAAATCAATATTTGCCTGGAACATTTACCTATACATGGGTTTCTTTGTCGTCGTTATTATCTATTTATGGATGATGATGGAACGTAAGATGAATGGATTCACCCGAGCAGCGGGCACTGCAGCCTTTATCTGGCGTCTCATATTAACTACCGGTACGGGTTCAATCTTTGGTTTTATCGTTGCCCGTCAGCTGTTTGATTCTGCCATCTATGCACCTATGTTTATCATCATGTCCTTCTCGTTTGGACTGGCCATATTCATCCTGGTATTAATGGCCATATACGGTGGCACTGGCCGCCCTCTTGGTGATGCGATATTGTTCCGCTTAAAGAATTTACTGGGTGTTTTCGTTGCAGCCGTATTGATGATGGTAACTATCTTCTATCTTACCGGCCTGTATGCAACGGAACATCATGATGTCGTGGCATTCATCCTTAATGGAAACAATATATACACCAAGTTGTTCTGGGTAGTTCAGGTAATCATGGGCAGCCTGGCTCCACTAGCTATACTTTACAATCCTATAACTGGCACTTCACGTGGCTGGATCGCAATAGCAGCTATACTCGTAATCCTGGGTGGACTGGCACAACTCTACGTCATCCTCATCGGTGGCCAGGCCTTTCCATTAGTATTATTTCCTGGCATGGAGGTAAGCAGTAGCTTTGCAGATGGCGTGGTAGCTGCTTACAGTCCTAGCCTGCCGGAATTCCTGCTTGGCTTCAGTGGCATAGGCATCGCACTGATCATAGTCACCCTTGCTCTGAAAGTACTTGGCTTTGCACCAAATAGCCTGGCTGATGCAGATGTTGATCCACACTATGTAGCAGCGAAATAATCGCCCTACCTGCGTAAACGTCAGATCTTAAGGAAACATGCAGTACTAATTTCTTAAGTCCCTGGCGTAGTTAGTCTTTTGGCGGTTAATAAGTATTTTGTTGTTATACTGCATGCACCATGTCCCCTCCCCGCATATTCATCTCTGCAGCACATAAATCGTCTGGCAAAACGACTATCAGCATCGGTCTGTGTGCAGCACTAAAAAAAGCGGGAAAGAGCGTTGCCCCGTTTAAGAAAGGCCCGGATTACATCGATCCAATCTGGCTATCACATGCCGCAGGCAACCCTTGTTACAATCTTGATTTCTACACCTCCGGTTCAGAGGAAATACTCAATACTCTTAACGACCATAGTAAATTGTCTGACATCTCTATCATTGAGGGTAACAAAGGTCTATACGATGGTCTGGATCTCGATGGCAGTAATAGTAATGCGGCCCTGGCAGTCTTAAGCAAAACGCCTGTCATTCTGGTCATCGATTCAAGAGGAATGACGCGTGGCATAGCCCCCCTTATTTTGGGTTATCAGGCATTTGACCCTGACATTCAGATTGCCGGTGTGATTTTAAATAATGTTGGCGGAGCCCGGCATGAAAGCAAACTGCAAAACGTAATAGAATACTATACAGATGTTCCTGTTGTGGGGGCTGTTTATTACAATCAACAATTACATCTGCCTGAACGTCATCTTGGCCTGAAACCTGGAAATGAATACGGTGAAGTAGAAAAGATTATTCATGACATTGGTGAAATTATTGCCGACCAGGTAGACCTTGACAGAGTTTTGGAAATTGCCGACTCTGCTCCTGATATTCAAACAAAATATAAAAGTAAAACTCAAACAGAACACGATAGTACCCTTCGTATAGCCATAGCACGTGATGCAGCATTTAATTTTTATTATCAGAATGATCTCGATGCCTTTGCTGAATGTGGGTCTACACTCATTGAATTCGATACATTAAGCAATGTTAAGCTGCCAGAGAACATAGATGGGCTTTTCATAGGTGGCGGTTTTCCTGAGACACAAATGGAGTCACTGTCTGCAAATGTGCAACTGCGTCAGGATATACATAGTAAAATAGAGAACGGCCTGCCTGCATATGCCGAGTGTGGCGGCCTGATGTACCTCAGTAGAAGCATAGATTGGCAGGATAAAAAGGCAGAAATGGTTGGTATCATACCTGCAGATTGTCAGATGCACGATAAACCACAGGGTCGCGGCTATGTCAGAATGGAAAAAATGCAGGCATTTCCGTGGCCATCCAGCTTAAAAGATACAGCTATAATCAAGGCCCATGAATTCCATTATTCTTCTCTGATAAATCTTGAAGCGCCAACTGAATATGCCCTTAAGGTCTTGCGCGGAACAGGAATAGATGGAAAATATGACGGTATCGTGTATAAAAACCTGTTTGCCTGCTACACCCATCAAAGAAATACAGAGAATAACCCATGGGTTGAACATTTTACTGATTTTATTCGAAGTAAAATCAACGATTAACCAAACCAGAGAAATATTATGCTACTAGAAGTCACTGCAAAAGCAGCACAACAAATTCGTTACCAGGCAAAACAGAACCGCATGGAAGGCATGCCACTCCGTATAGCGGCGAAAAGAAACCCGGATGGCACGCTGCATTACGGTATGGGCTATGATGACACCGGTCGTGATGATGATACAACTATCAATACTGCCGGCGTTGATGTTGTCATCTCTCCAATGAGCCTTGATCTACTTAGCGACACCGTGCTCGATTATGTGCAACTGGATGATGGAAAATTTGAATTTATCTTTCTCAATCCAAATGACCCGAATTATAAACCGCCTGAAAATTCTCAGGACAATGATTAAAGTAAATAAAACAGCCAACATTAGCCGGTAATTATTTCTGTCAGCCTCTATGAGCCGCACTCTGGAAAATTCCCAGCATAACGAAGAGCTTGAAAGTAAGCCGGATGCAGAAACAGGCTTATGTAGCAGACTGCGCACAAGATTTGGGCATCTTATGTGTAATAGGTTATTTATATCATTACTTATCATTATCCTTTTCTTTTTCCTGGTCACCATTACCAGCCTGATCCAGGTACTGAATAACCCTGAAACACTATCACTAATACACCTGGGCCTTTCCACCTCCGGCTTGCTATGGACCTTTTACCTGTTCAGGCGTGCTTCCAGGAATTTAGTCCATCCCTTGAATGATCTGCGAGAATGGACACATCGCATGAGCCAGGGAGACCTGACTGCACGCGTCCCCTGCCCGGAGCAAGGTCAGCTTCGTCAGCTTTTCAAGGAGATAAACATCCTCAGCGATACTTTTTCCGAAATATCACGAAATATGGAAGAAAAGGTTCAGGATCAAACCCGCTATATCGCGAAAAAGAATGTCACCCTGCAAATACTTTATGATGTTGCCTCAGGTGTAAACACTACTCAGGATATTCAGGATTTGCTGGGGCGATCGCTAAATGCCGTAAAAGGTATATTCGATGCTCGTGCTGCAAACATTCGATTGCTGGATGATGATAATAATTTCAGACTCCTGACCACTAGTGGTTTTCGAGATCAGGATAACGATTATGAATTATTGAAGACAGCAGAACTGGAGCTCTGCGAGATGGCATTTGAATCACGCGAGATCCACTTTCTTAATAATTTAATCGATGTTCGCCACCTGCACGGTCCTACTTTCACAGGCATAAAAAACCTGGGTCTGATATCTATCCCACTCACTTATCATGACAAGGTGCTGGGTATTTTCAATCTTTTTACTGAGTCTAATACTAACCAGATTGAACATGAGCTAAGTGAACTGCTGATGAACGTAGGCCAGCACATAGGCATGGCGATCCAGAAAACCCGCCTCGATGAAGAATCAAGAAGAGTAGGCATCATTGATGAACGTAACCGGCTCGCTCATGAGTTACATGACTCGCTGGCACAGAGTCTCGCCAGCCTGCGGTTCCAGGTCAGGGTTCTTGATGACACCCTGCAATCAGGAATTGATGAAAAAGTCTGGGCCGAGATGGAAAGAATCGAGAACAGCCTTGATGAAGCCTATAATGAATTAAGAGACCTAATCGCCCATTGCCGTATTCGTAATGACAGTCAGGATTTAAGCCAGAACATAAAAACCCTGGTAAACCGCTATCGCAACGATACAGAAATCCACTTCCTGCTGCAGATTGAATGGGGCACGCTGGTGCTACCTACTGACACGGAGATGCAGGTGTTGCGCATCATTCAGGAGTCATTACGCAATATATACAAACACAGTAATGCGAATACTGTTCGAGTATTACTCAGCAAAACAGATGAAACTGACTACCAGGTACTTATAGAGGATGATGGTATTGGTTTTGCTCGACAAGCCAGTAATGGTACCTCCGGAGAACACATCGGCCTTAAGATAATGCAGGAGCGTGCACGACGCTTCGGCGGCAAGCTGGATATTGAAAGTGAGGTAGGTGAAGGTACGCGGGTAACCCTTGGCTTTAGCTTTGTCGAACCAAAACCTTCCCACCCACAATACTTAAAATGGAATGTATAACGATGACACTTAAAGGACAATCAGGAAGAGCTTACTCATGCGTATTCTGTTAATTGATGACCACACTTTATTCAGAGTCGGCCTGCAGGGTTTGCTCGAGAACAGGAGTATTGATGTAGTAGCCTCCCTGGGTGATGGCAATGAAGGAATCCGCATGGCCATAGAACTGCAGCCAGATATTATATTACTGGACATGCGCATGCCTGAACCCGATGGTTTAACTGTCCTGCGTCTGTTGCGTGAAAAAGGCATGGAAATGCCCATCGTCATACTCACCACCAGTACAGATGAAAATGACCTCGTTGAATCACTTAGAAATGGCGCCAGCGGTTACCTGCTTAAAGATA
>DAOVWW010000174.1 GCA_030636465.1 Gammaproteobacteria bacterium | reverse complement strand
CAATAAAGTGATTTTCCGTTTATGAAAACATTCTCAATTATTTCAGCAATAATCCTATCGCTGCCAGTTTCTTCCTTTGCATCCGGTCTGGATGATTTGCAGCGATTCTACACTGAGGTAAATAGCTATTCTGCCAGTTTTGAGCAGAAAGTAGTGGATGAAAACCTGAGACTACTTGAGGCGTCAGAGGGAGAGTTTTTTATTGAACGACCTGGAAAATTTCACTGGCATTACACCAGTCCATCTGAACAGCTGATCGTTGGTGATGGTAAACAAGTGTGGATCTACGACATAGAGCTGGAACAGATAACCCACAGGCAGTCAGATGCAGCGGTCAGTCAGACGCCGGCAATGTTGCTATCCGGAGTAGGGGATCTTGGTGATAATTTCATCCTTGAAGATGCCGGGCTACAGGAAGGGCTGGATTGGGTGCGTATGATACCCAGAAGCCAGGACTCTGGTTTTACCGATGTTCGCATAGCCTTTGCCGGTGGTAAATTGCAGTTGTTAGAGATGAAAGACAACTTTGGTCAAACGACTCGAATGAGCTTTAGCAATATTGAGGAAAATGCTGATATTTCTGAACAGAAGTTCAAATTCATTCCCCCCCCAGGTGTAGATGTATTCGAAGAGGGTGGATAGTGTATAAGGATACCCCACACGCACCGCTGGCCGATCGGATGCGACCTCAAATCATCTCGGAGTGTGCCGGTCAGCGACATTTACTTGCTGAAGGCAAGCCTATCCGGCACATGGTGGAATCACATAACGCACATTCAATGATCTTGTGGGGGCCGCCTGGGACAGGTAAGACGACTCTGGCAAGATTGATCGCGCAACATTCCAGTTCCCGCTTATTAACGATGTCGGCGGTACACGCCGGAGTAAAAGATATCCGCGCAGTAGTAGAACAGGCTCGACTGAACCAGGAACTCGGTGAAAAAACTCTACTATTTGTAGATGAAGTACACCGTTTCAATAAAGCTCAGCAGGATGGTTTTTTGCCGCATATAGAGGACGGCACCTTTGACTTTATTGGTGCCACTACAGAAAACCCTTCCTTTGAATTGAATAATGCCCTGCTGTCACGGCTGCGGGTTTATGTACTGAAATCATTGACTGAAGACGACATAGTTGACGTACTTCAGCGTGCGCTTGCAGATAAGACGCGAGGGCTGGGTAACTTTTCCATCAGTATTACAGACGAGGCTTTGCAATTGCTGGCCCGGTTAGCTGACGGTGACGCCCGGCGCTCCCTGAATATGCTTGAGATTGCAGTTGATTTTGCTCGAACTGTTGACGGTAAGCCGCACATTGATGCAGACACTATCAAGCAGGTGGCAGGGGATAATCTGCGTCGATTTGATAAAGGCGGCGATGCCTTTTATGATCAGATTTCTGCGCTGCACAAATCTGTCCGTGGATCTTCACCTGATGCATCTTTATACTGGCTGGCACGGATGCTGGATGGCGGGGCTGACCCTTTTTACGTTGCCAGACGGGTTGTACGCATGGCCAGTGAAGACATTGGCAATGCTGACCCTCGTGGGCTGCAACTGGCACTCAATGCCTGGGAGGCGCTGGAGCGCCTGGGCAGTCCTGAAGGAGAGCTGGCACTGGCCCAGGCGGTAACATATCTTGCCTGTGTGCCGAAAAGTAATGCGGTTTATATGGCCTGGAAAAAAGCACTCGCAGATGTACGTAAGCAGGGATCGGAACCGGTTCCTATGCATTTACGTAATGCGCCGACTAAGCTGATGAAAGAGCTTGGTGCCAGCCAGAATTATCGCTACGCCCATGATGAGGCAGAAGCTTATGCGGCAGGGGAAAGCTACTTTCCTGAGGGAATGAAGGCAGCGAGCTACTATCATCCAGTTGAGCGTGGTCTGGAAAAAAAGATTGCAGAACGTCTCCGCTATCTAGGACAATTAGATCAGGCACAAGGTAAGCAGAATATGAAACAGAACATGAAACAAAAAAAGTGAAACAGTTAATTGCCATTGCCGCAGGCGGCGCAGTTGGTGCCCTGATGCGTTATGGCATGTCGAATGCAGTCTATTCTATTCTGGGACGGTCATTCCCCTATGGGACATTGGCTGTCAATGTCCTGGGCTCGCTGCTGATGGGTTTTTTATTCGTACTGTTTATCGAAAGGTCGACTATAGATGTAATCTGGCGAGGGGCGATACTGATTGGAGGCCTGGGTGCTTTCACCACATTTTCCACATTTTCCATTGAGACGCTCAACCTGATAGAAGAGGGGGAGCTAACGATGGCGCTACTAAACATGTTTTTAAGCGTTTTCCTCTGTATCATAGCCGTTTGGCTGGGTGTTGCGGTGGCCAGGCAGCTTTAGTCTGATGTCTCAAAGAAACAATCAAGAAAGAATCTAATATGGGTTTCAAATGAAAACAATGAAAGTGACTATGGTACGTTTGTACTGTACCGAAGGCGAAGGTAACTTGAAAAAAATGCTATCTCGCTTACACGATGATTTCGGTGTCAGAGGCGCTACAGTATTTCGTGGGGTTGCCGGTTTTGGCGCTTCGGGTGAACTGCACTCGTCCAGCCTGCTGGATTTGTCACTTGATTTACCTCAGATCATTGAATTCTTTGATGAGCAGGATAAGGTTGCCAGGATTCTTACTGAACTCGCCAGCTCATTTAAGCCAGGCCATGTCGTCAGCTGGTCGGCTGAAGTCAATATTTGATTTATTCCTATTCATACATACTTTCCACTCTTACACATTGCGATACTGAAATATGCTAGATCCCCAACTGTTACGAAATAGCCTCGACGAAGTAGCCGAAAAATTGCTGATTAAAGGATATCAACTCGACAAGAACGAGTTCTCCGAGCTTGAATCACAGCGCAAAGCCTTACAACTGCAGGTTGAATCGCTGCGTGGTAATCGAAATATAGAATCGCGAAAAATTGGCCTGGCCAAAGCCGCAGGTGAAGATATCCAGCCTCTGCTTGATGCTGTTGCCAGCATGGGTAATGAGTTGAAGTCCTCTGAGATAGCACTGGATAGCCTGCAGGAAGAACTGCATGAACTGCTGGCAGGCTTACCTAATCTGCCTCACGAATCTGTCCCTGCAGGCAAGGATGAAAACGATAACATTGAATTACGTCGTTGGGGCGAGGTGAAAGAGTTCTCTTTCGAGGCTCAGGACCATGTCGGCCTCGGTGCTTTCAAAGGCATGGACTTTGAGACTGCCGCTAAAATAACCGGCAGCCGTTATGTTGTGCTGGAAGGCGAGCTTGCCGCTATGCATCGTGCGTTAACACAATTTATGCTGGACACGCACAGCCGGAAGAATGGTTATACCGAGACTTATGTGCCAGTAATTGTAAACGCGGATAGCCTGCGTGGAACGGGTCAGCTGCCAAAATTTGAAGAAGACCTGTTCAAGCTGAATACCGAACATGATAATTACCTGATACCAACGGCTGAGGTTCCACTCACCAACATTCTGCGCGATGAAATTATCAGCGCAGACCAACTGCCTTTCAAAAGAGTTGCCCACACTCCTTGCTTCCGCAGTGAGGCAGGATCTTATGGGAGAGATGCCCGCGAGATGATCCGTCAGCATCAGTTTGAAAAGATTGAGATGGTACAGGCCAGGCGTGCTGAAGACTCCTGGCAGGCTCTGGAAGAGCTTACCGGGCACGCTGAAGGCATACTGCAGGCGCTGGGCCTGCCCTACCGTGTCGTTAACTTGTGTGGTGGTGACCTGGGTTTTGGTGCAGCCAAGACCTATGACCTCGAAGTCTGGCTACCCGGCCAGCAGGCTTATCGTGAGATTTCATCGTGTTCAAATTTTGAATCTTTCCAGGCGCGGCGTATGCAGGCGCGCTGGCGTAATCCGGAAACAGGTAAACCAGAACTATTACACACTGTGAATGGTTCAGGCCTGGCTGTTGGCAGAACACTGGTTGCTGTCATGGAGAACTATCAGCAGGAAGATGGTTCTATCGTTGTACCTGAGGTGTTGCGCAATTATATGGGTGGTGTAGAGAAGATACTGGCTTAATTAATCAGAGGCTCCCTGGCTTTTGCTATCGTTGGGGAAGTGTTTGTGGAGTGAATCCTTTTTAACGTCTACACCTTCAATAGCGAGCACGTCGAAGATGGTATTGAATGCCTTCTGTTTAGCAATTAAGTCATCAACACCGTTAAACATATCAGCGGCGACAATAGAATCGTACAGCTTATAGATATCATACTTTTCTATTTCCTGTGTCAGGCTAAGCTGTTTATTGATTGAGTCTTTCTCACGCGTCTCAGTATCTTTAGCCTGACGGAAGGCCGGTATATCTTTTGCTAACTGCTGTATTACTTTATGACTCTCCTGTAGCGAGAACTGTAAATCCTGTACTAGCTCAATCAGTTCATCATTTGTCATGTCAGACAAATTCATGCGTGAGCATCCATATCAATTAGTGGTATCAGGTTTGGAGGTAACAAGTTTTGATTTAAGCGTCTCAAGCAGCACATCAAATGGTTTAATGAATTTCTCCAGCCCTTCATCTTCCAGTTGTTGCGCGATGTCT
>DAOVWW010000066.1 GCA_030636465.1 Gammaproteobacteria bacterium | reverse complement strand
CAATCGGGGTCACGACCTAAAGAGATAATTTTTCCTTCCCCCTCAGGAAGTTCAGTTAGCAAACTACTGGTACAAATGACCAGATCATCTTCTTTTACAATGGGGATATTGCGGACAAAATAGGTGGTAAATTTATAACCTACCATGCCAGAAGGTGTTATGTCTGCCGGCCCATTATTCATCACCAGGAATTCCAGGTTTGGGCCATTAAAGCTGGTTCTGGCAATTTCTACATCGGTCTGAATTTCGGTTTTGGTGTTATCTGCTTCAGGCAGGTCAAAATTCACAAAATTTGGTAGTAACTCAAGACCTTTGGTGGCTGCCATGACCTCTCCATCCAGAGATACCAGCTGCAGGGTGTAGATACCAAAGATACTGCCATCATCTGGAACCTGCCAGGTGTATTGGCCTTGTTTAGCTGCAACGGGCTTTCTATTCAATGTCACAGCCTTATTACTGCTGCTTTCAAGTAATATAAGATTGAGTTGCTTATTGTCGTTACTTTTATTTACAGGCCAGGAAATTTTTATTTCCTGTTCACCGCGGTACGAGCTTCCTGCTATAGGTGAACTAAGTGCCGGAATGAGGTTTTTTGACTTAGTTCTTTGTTTAACTATCTTTGCTGCGGTGCGTTTAATCTGGATTGTTGATTTACTGATAATAATTTTTTTATCTTCAGAAGTAATATCCAGAGAATATTTTCCAGCAGACAGCGGGCTAGTATCTAAATAATATGAGCCGTCATTATTTGTAATAGAGCTGAGGACGACTTCTCCACTTTCTCGTTTGCGCGCAGTAATACGAACGCGCTCGCCTGAATAGCCAATGGAGTTCCACTTGATCTCCATATTTTTACCTGCCCTGGCTACTTCATTCTGTTGAGTTCTTATAGCGATATTTCTCGTGGCAGCGGGTGTGACAGTAATGGCTGCGGTCGATATAACACTAAAGGGACTGGTGTGATTATCGCGAACATCGGTTTCATTATTTTTACCGTCAATATCAACTGTGGCTATATAGAGCTGACCTGTTGATAATTGATCTTTTGGCCAGTTGACAGATATCGTCACAGTTTCTCCTGGCATTAATGCTTTAACTGGTTTGCGCACTAACCAGATTTTACCCGTACTGGCCTGCAGCAGTTGAATCCCCATCATTGAGGGTTTTGCTTTTTCAGACGGGCTGTTATTTGTAATATAGAATTGAACCTGCTGGCTAGTCGTGTAATGAACGCCTGAAATGGTTTCAATGTAGACGACAAGATTTGTCTGGCTAGTCTGCGTGGAGTTTTTCCTCGGGGCTTCGGCAAGCTTTTTATTTTTTCTGGTTTGTTTAGCGGGTCTGACAATCAGAGTTTTACTCAGCAGGTTATTTCTGTTGGATTTCTCATCAATTTCTCCATCAGGGTTGATGAGCAGGAGTATGTCTTTCTTACCTTCACTTGCTGGCAGGAAATCTGTTTCAATACTAGCCTCGCTACCCGCAGCAATATTCATCGTAATATCTTTGCCATAAGGCTGGCCATTAATAAATAGCCGAATTTTTGCATTGTCTGCCTGAATAGAACCTGTATTGGTGATTCTGCTGACGATGCGTATCTTTTGACCAAGCCTGGGGGCGGCAATGCTAAAGTCTATTGAAACCGGTGATAGATCCGGTTTTCCTGATCCCGGCTCATTTGTTGGCGCTTTGTCATCAGAGGTATTGGAAAATTGCTGTGTCGACATTCCTCCTGGAAGAGAAAGAATTGCAAGCTGGCGGGAGACCTCATCTGATTTCCCGCTTTTTGATTCATTATCTGCGACAACGCGAAACTGGAATCTGCCTTTAGAGGCATCCTTAAAACTAAAAACTGTTTTTGCAATACCTGTTTGGTCAAAGTCTGATATTGATTGTGTACCGATCAGTTTTTTGTCAAGATAATAACGGACACGCAGTGCCTCTTTACGCAGGGCGGGTGTTGCGCTAATCGAAACGCTGGCGATTACTTCTTCACCAAGATAAGCGACGCTGCGGTTAAGAGAAAATTGCTCAATCTTTATCTGTGTTTTTTCGGCAGAATTAGCTGATGGTGCTGCCATGATTAATGTCAGCAGTAGACCCGTTTGAAACAGTGTTGCAATGGTTGCAGAGATGCTAAATATTGTTTGCTTACGCATTCGAATAAAGGTGTTTATGATTAAAGTTGACTATTATACAAAATATGACTGCTCCTTGTGTGACGAGGGAGTGTCAATATTACGTAAATTTCCAGATATTGATGTAAATATTATCGATGTAGAGGATGATATAGAGAAATATCAGTCTTATCTGCTACGTATCCCTGTTATTTCTTATGATAATGGAAAAATTGAGCTGGGCTGGCCGTTTGGTGAAAAAGATATTCAGGAAATCGTTTTAGGGGTTAAAGGTTAAGGGTTAAAGGGGAGGTGAGAGAAAAGAACCGGCGAAAATCTTCTTTTACCTTTCCCCATCAAAGCGTCTTTCCTTTAGGAACATTCTTCAATGACCAGTGCTTTTCACCCCAATGAAGTATATCTCCAATATTAGAACTCTCCAGCTCCTGCGGAGGGTTCTGGCCGAGATCAAACAGCGTTTTGAACAGGGTTCGGGCTGGGTCACGCATGGAAACAGGCGCTGCACCACTTTGCTTGGATAGTTTTTCTCCAAAGCTATTTACGGCCACGGGTATATGAGCGTATTGAGGGGGAGTGATATCAAGCACCTGTTGCAGGTATATCTGGGCAGATGTAGAGGGCAACAGGTCAGCACCACGAATACTTTCTGTTATCCCCTGATTAGCATCATCCAGTACTACGGCCAGGTGGTAGGCATGCAGGCCGTCTGCCCGGCGTACAATAAAATCTCCATAATCCTGAGATAAGCTGGCAGATTGCGGCCCCTGGATCAGGTCAACCCAGCTGAGTGTCTTTACAGGAACTTTTATCCGTACAGCGAAACGCTGGCCTGCTTTATAGTTGTTGCGGCAGTGCCCGGCATAAACAGACTCGCCGCGATTCACTATGTCTCTTCTCGAACAGCTACAGGGGTATATTAGTTCTTTTCTTTGCAGATTTTGTAGTACTTCTTCATAGACTCGAAGACGCCGGCTTTGATAAACGACATCCCGGTCCCAGTGCAGTCCAAAGCCTTCCAGTGTGTGCAATATATCATTGGCCGCACCATCCATTTCACGTGGTGGGTCGAGATCATCAATGCGTACCAGCCATGTTCCATTCTGCGCACGAATATTAAGAAAACTCGCCACTGCAGCGAGTAAGGAACCATAATGTAATGGGCCGGTAGGTGATGGGGCGAAACGGCCTGTTGCAGTTTTAGTCTGCCCCACTGTACTCATTACATTCGGTAGAGGCGATGAATTGCACTTTTTAAAGATTGACTGGCTTTTGTAGCGTTAAATTTACTGCTCAGCCATTTCACTACAGGTTTACGGTTTTTATTCAGGCATTTATATTTCAGCTGCTCTTTTGTCATAGAATTAAGGGCAGAAACCAGCTGTTCATTTTTCTCTTTATTCTCACGAATTTGGTGGCAGTCAGTAAGATAGGTGCGTATTGTAAACAGGGCAGCATGTTGCTCTGGAAAGGGCCATAATATCTGTCGTTCTACGCGCAGGAATAGAGACGGTTGTTTTGGGTCAAAACGTTTTTTCTTTTCATTTTTATTCGTTGATGTCAGGCAGGGGCGAGGGTGCTGGTTTAATTCCGCTTCAGGTGTCAGACCCCAGGCGAAGCGTAAAAACGGACCTTTGTTGACAATAGTCGTTACCATGGCCTCGGCATCGCGCTTACTATTTTTCATGCCTGCTACGGGGTCATGGACAGCCTGAAATGTCTGACCTATTTTCTCTTCAGCCGCCCAGTTGTTTGCCTGACAGAGATGTATAGCCGCCAGCCAGTCACGCCCAAATGGAGACTGGCTAAGTATGACCAGGTCTTCCTGTATCTGGCAGGCCAGGGCATCAAGGGTATCATGGTAATCAGGTATTGGTGCGGGGCCCTCACGCTCGACTCGAATCAGGCGTAATTTATGGTCAAAAACCAGTGTTTCTTCAGTTAGCCCGCACTGCAGTGCAATATCTTTTTCCGATTCGCTGCTGAGCTGAAACAGGTCCGGGTGCTCTAGAGTCAGACGCTCAATAATAAACCTGAGTATGCTGCTGGAAACATCCGAGGACAGCATGTGCGTTCTATAGTACTTCGATAGTCTCTCTTTTCGTGCATTCAGCTTAACCTGCCGGTATTTTGGAAAGTCTTCATCGAGTTGAAATACCTGCTGGTCAGCAGAGCCATTGCCTAAATCTGTACCGAAGTCTTGCAGGCCCGGGCCGACATCATAAACACCCTGCTGCAACGGGAAATAGCTTGCTGCCCGGGGTAGTGGTATGTCTTCTATAATCTTGCTCACTGTTGCAGTGTACCAGTCAGGCGGGTCAGCGCCTCATTGTATTTCTTTTGAGTCTGGTGGACGATGTCCTCAGGAATAACGGGCGCCGGTGGCGTTTTATCCCAGTCAAGATTTTCCAGCCAGTCACGGATAAATTGCTTGTCATAGCTTTCAGGGCTCACGCCAGCCTGATAACTGTCTACTGGCCAGAAACGTGAAGAATCAGGGGTCAGTGCTTCATCAATAAGATATAGCTGACCCTGCTCATCGAGGCCAAATTCAAATTTAGTGTCAGCAATAATAATGCCGCGCTGCAGGGCATAGTCACTTGCATAGCGGTAAAGTGACAGGCTGACATCTCTAATTTGTTCTGCCAGTTGCTGGCCGATTTGATCGACCAGAACTTCAAAACTGATGTTTTCATCATGATCACCGGCGGCGGCCTTGGTCGACGGGGTGAACAGAGGTTCAGGTAATTTATCCGCCAGTTGCAGGCCCGCGGGCAGGGGTATGCTGCAGACGCTTTGAGATTGTTGATACTCCTTCCAGCCTGAGCCGACCAGGTAACCGCGCACGATGGCCTCTACCGGGATCACTTTGAGGCTTTTAACTATCATACTGCGTCCCTGCAGCCATTCTGCCTCCTCGGCTGTCAGTGCAAGTTCGCTAATATCACTGCCTAGCAGGTGATTGGGGACTATGTGAGCCGTTTGTTCAAACCAGAATTCAGCAACCCGGGTGAGTATGCGTCCTTTGTCAGGAATCAATGTAGGCATCACCACATCAAATGCGGACAGCCGGTCGCTGGCGACAAATAGCAGACGGTTCTCGTCAATGCGGTAGATGTCTCGCACCTTGCCACTGGCAATATGTTCAAGGCTGGTGATGGGGTCAGTTTTATCAGGCATTAAAAGTTGCTGGTCAGGTGACGTCAATACAGACATTTTAAATAATTATGTTCACACATAGTGTAGACTATTTTTCATGGATTATTGTGGTGTTTCGAGGGTAGCGATAATCAGGCCCTGTTGTTGCCCTGATTTGCTACGCCAGTTAGTCGGTGTGCTCGTGTTCAATGTGCGAGTGAATAAAATCTCGAATAAAATGCATGGGTCGTGCGCTGCTGAAATGGTCGACATTTACGCCATCAATAAATAATATAACCGTAGGAAAGCCACGGACATTGTAGCGCCCGGCAAGTTTCATATTCTCACCTTCATCGACTTCTACTTTTACCAGCTGTACCCGACCCTGTTCTTCTTCTACGGCCTTTATCAGATTAGGCGCCAGCACATGGCAGGGGCCGCACCAGTCAGCCCAGAAATCGACCAGCACGGGAGTGGTGTGAGAATGTTTAATCACCTTTTCTTCAAAATCTGCCAGGTTGACATCAATGACATGCGGGTGACCAGGTTTGTGTTCATACATGTGTCGGCTTAATCCTTTTGCTGGTTAATTGGTGAGGTGTGCTGTCTTAATTAACAGATGATTTCACTGAAAAGGAGACTAGCTGATTCAGCTATCTGAATAAACTATCCTGCCCGAATTCAGTGTGCTGGTGACTCGACCTTTTAGCGGCCAGTGCTTGAAGGGGGTGTTATGACCTTTGCTGATAAGTTTTGTATTATCTAATAGCCATTCTACATCAGGGTCGAACACACAAATATCAGCGAGGCTGCCGACACTCAATGTTCCCGCATCAATTGCAAGCAGGCCGGCAGGACCTGAGCTCATGCTGGCGATAAGAGAAGGTAGATTGAGGACGCCTTCATCAACCAGTTTTAACCCTAGTGTTAACAGGGTCTCGAGTCCGGATATGCCAGGTTCTGCATCACTGAAGGCGGCAAGTTTGGCATCTTTCTCATGCGGCTGATGATCAGAACAAATAGCCTGAATGTGTCCTGATGCAAGGGCTGCACGTAAGCGATCTTTGTCTCTTTCTGACCTTAATGGCGGTGTCACACGGCAAAAGGTATTAAATTTTCCAATATCATAATCAGTGAGCAGCAGGTGATGAATGGCAACATCAGCTGTCACACTGAGACCGCGTTCGCGGGCCTGGATTATCAGGTCTATCGCTCGGGCAGATGAGATGCGGGCAAAATGTGCCCGGACACCGGTTTGTTCGATGAGAGCCAGGTCGCGTGCGACGATAATGGTTTCTGCTGCATCAGAAATACCTGCCAGGCCAAGGCGTGTACTGACCTCACCTTCATGCATGCAGCCGTCTTCGCTAAGCCAGGGGTCATTGGCTCTTAGTATGATCAGCAGATCAAAGCTGGAGGCATATTCCATTGCGCGGCGCATGATCATGGTGTTATTGATGGGGTTCTCTGCATTGCTGAAGGCAACACAGCCAGCCTGATGCAGGGAATACATATCAGAGAGTGTCTCGCCTGCCAGCCCTACGGTGAGGGCAGCGACAGGCAGGATATGGGTCAGGCCAATTTCTGCCGCGCGATGGGCCAGCAAGTTTGCCATTGCCGGGGTGTCGATAATTGGCGAGGTGTCGGGTGGGCAACAGCAAGTGGTGATGCCACCCGCCGCGGCCGCAGCGCTTTCGCTTTTAAGTGTAGCCTTGTATTCAAGCCCGGGTTCACGCATGCGAACGCTGAGATCAACCAGCCCCGGGCAAATGACCTGGTTTTCAGCGTTGAGTGTTTTATCCGCAGTAAAACCTTCTGGGGCCTTACCTATGGCAACTATCTTGCCCTGGCTGACATACAGATCCTCAATGGCGTCGACATTATTGGCCGGGTCTATGATGCGACCGCCGCGTATATGTATGTTCATCTGCTCAGCCATTATTGTCTCCACCGAGTATCATCGACATCACCGCCATGCGTACAGCGATGCCATTGGTGACCTGTGGCAAAATAACTGAGCGTGGACCGTCTGCAACCTCGGAAGATATTTCCAGACCTCGATTGATAGGGCCGGGATGCATGACAATGGCATCATCAGCCGCTGCCGCCAGACTTTCGCTAGTCAGCCCGTATAGATTGAAATATTCCTGT
>DAOVWW010000205.1 GCA_030636465.1 Gammaproteobacteria bacterium | reverse complement strand
TCATCCTGCTCCATTTGCTGTACGACATCATCCAGCGTTCCTCTGTATAAAGACTCGTAACGCTTGGTGAGTTCCCGGCCGACAGTACAATGACGAGCAGATCCGAAAATATTTTTCATATCCTGCAGGCAATCTGCGATGCGGTGAGAAGATTCATAGAACACCAGGCTACGAGTTTCAGAGACCAGGCTCTGCATCTGCTTGCGTCTTGCTGTGGGTTTTGAAGACAGGAAGCCCTCAAAACAAAATCGCTGTACCGACTGCCCCGCCACGGACAGCATGGTGCTAATAGCACTGGGACCGGGAACTGGAACGGGCTTCATGCCCGCTTCATGTACCGCCAGAACCAGCCTTGCTCCCGGATCAGATATTAATGGCGTGCCAGCATCACTGATTAGCGCCACGGAATCTCCTGCCTGCAGCTGTTTTATTATCTGATCAATTCTAGAGGCTTCATTATGTTCGTGCAGAGATATCATTGCAGTATTGATGCCATAATGTTGCAATAGCGTCCTGCTATGACGTGTATCTTCAGCGGCGATCAATTTTACTGATGCCAGGGTTTCAAGTGCACGATGTGTGATATCTGATAGATTACCAATAGGGGTAGCAACAACGTATAACTTCCCGAGCTTACCAGTCCTATCTGTTTTCATCGTCCCTCGCTATAATCCGGTAAAAGTTTGTGGAATCATACCGTATATCACTAATAATATTTTGGAATAAAACTCCCTTTGAAGCACTCTATCGAATTTACTAAACTGCTGGTCCTGAGCGGCCTGTTACTTACACTGTCTGCCTGTCAATCTACACCAAGGGTCACGCAGAAACCTGACGTCCCCAAAACCGCACCGCTGGCAATCGATGATTCGTTCACACAGCAACCAGACATTACTTCAATCTCTGATTCAAGCTTTCCAGATGGCTTTCAGCTGGTAGATGACAATGATGATTTCCAGCTACAGCAAGCAGCCTCGCTATTTCAAACCGGCAGCCCCGGTCTTGCGCTAGACATGCTGGACAGCATTGAGGACGGGACGCTGACAACCGGCCAGAGGACGCGCAAACGCATCATGCAGGCAGCGATCCTATTGCAGGCAGGTGGAGGTCTCCAGGCACAAAAAGTACTGCAGGCACAGCTGGAAAGCTTTCAGCCTCAAAACGCAAACGTATTTTACCTGATGCGGGCGCGATCATATCTGGCCCAGGGTGATTCTGCTAATGCGCTCAAGTCCCTGATTACACGTGGGCAATATTTAACTGCCAAACCACGGCAGGACAACCAGCTATTGATCTGGAATGTACTAACCGTTACCGATAGTTCTCAGTTAACAGTGATTCAACAAACCGACATGACGGCAGAACTCGCTGGCTGGGTAGAACTTGCTACGACGATCAAAGCCAGCAGCAACAATACTGAAACTGAGCAACTCGTTAATAACTGGCGCATTCACAATCTTTCACACCCTGCCGCAGCTGAGGTGCTGGAACAAATTAGCCGACAGTCCAGGCCCCGAATTCGACGAGTCGCCTTGCTGCTGCCATTAAGCTCAGCATATGAACCCGCAGCAAGTGCTATACGTGACGGGTTTGAAATCATGAATAACGATCACGCCGTCAATGATCGCTATCAACTACGCATTTATGATTATGGTCGTGATGCCAATGCCGCTGTCCTATATTACAACCAGGCCATAAACGATGGTGCCGAAATAATCATAGGGCCTCTCGGACGCCAGGCTATAGACAGCCTGTTATCTGACAACCAGATTAGAGTCCCCACTCTTTTATTGTCACCCCCTACAGAACAGAATACCGTACAGGATAACCTTTTCCAGTTTACACTTTCACAGGAACTCGAGGCAGAGGAAGCCGCCCAGAGAGCATGGCTGGATGGTCACCGCCGAGGCGTAATGCTTTTCCCTGAATCGGCCATAGGCCAGCGTATGGCCAGCGCTTTTGCACAGCGATTCACCCAGCTCGGTGGTGAAATTATCACTACTGAAAGTTTTGCTGTAGCCGAAACGGATTTTTCTCCTGCTGTTCGTCAGATGCTGGACGTTGATAGCAGTGAACAGCGCATAGCTGAAATGAAAAAATTAATGGGCAGGAAAATCACCACCGAAGCCCGTCGCCGCCAGGATATTGACTTCATATTTTTACCCGCCAGCAATCGTAACGCCCGTTTAATCAAACCCATACTGGATTTTTTCTACGCATTTGATCTTCCTGTTTATTCGACCTCACGTATATTTTCAGGAAAAATTGATCCCATAAATGATGCTGACCTAGACCGCATACGTTTCCCGGACATGCCCTGGATGATTGCTACAAACATTGAACTGGAATCTCTGCGTACCTTTTTACAGGGTGGCTGGGAAAACAGAGAGACCAGTTATAATCGTCTCTACGGTTTGGGTATGGATATTTTCAGCATACTTCCGCGTCTTCAGCTGATGCGGGAAACACCCGTATTGCATTACCAGGGGCTGTCAGGGAACCTCAGCATTGACGCCGACGGCATCATTCACAGACAAATGCTTTGGGCCAGGTTCAAAAAAGGAATCCCAGGGCTGCTCGATAATCAACTCACTTATCAAGGACGATTCAGTGAAAAAAAACCTCAAGGACTTCCTGCCATTACACCTTCGACTCGGCAATGACGCTGAAGCTACAGCGGAACAATATCTGCTACAAAAAGGTCTTGCTCTAATATGCAGGAACTATCACTGCAAATGCGGGGAAGTGGACCTGATTATGCAAGACACAAACCTGCTGGTGTTTATCGAAGTACGATATCGAAGTAATCCATATTTTGGTTCTGCTGCAGAGTCAATAACTGCGAGGAAAATACAACGCTGCCGAAATACAGCCAGTCATTATTTACAATCGCATCGTCAACACAGCCATTTATATAATCGCTTCGATGTCATTGCCATAACGGCATTGCAGTCAAAGCAGGAAATTTTATGGATCAAGGATGCATTCTAAGGATCCTATGATAAAGTAGCACCCGCACCAAAATGAACGAGACAGGTTTATGGACATTTCCGAACGCGTTACAAATATCTTCACTACTCATATAGAAACTGCCCAGGCTGCAATGGGTGATATATCTGCAGACATTGTCGATGGCGCTACCTTGATGACGAATGCATTATTGGCAGACCATAAAATTTTGAGTTGCGGTAACGGTGGCTCAGCCAGTGACGCCCAGCATTTCTCCTCTGAATTGCTGAATCGCTTTGAACGTGAACGCCCGGGCTTGCCGGCTATCGCACTAACCACTGACTCATCCACCATTACCTCAATTTCCAATGATTATACTTTTGATGATATTTACTCCAAACAGGTGAGTGCATTAGGCCAACAGGGTGATGTCCTGCTGGCAATATCTACCTCAGGCAATTCAGCAAATATTTTACGTGCAGTAATGGCCGCTCACCAACGTCAGATGCACTGTGTAATTCTCTCTGGCAGTACCGGGGGGGATCTTGCAGGCATACTGGAAGATGATGATATCTTTATATCCATACCGTCAAAATCTACTGCAAGAATTCAGGAAATACATATCATTGTCATCCATTGCCTGTGCGACCTCATCGACACACAGCTGCTTGGCCCCGAATAAAGAATAAGCAGACCATTAAACTATGCTGCCCATTGCAGAAAAGATCCTTAATGAAACGGATAGTTCATGCCTGCTGATTCAACAGCTGCCACGGCCTCTGGTTTTTACCAATGGCTGTTTTGATATATTGCATCGAGGTCATGTCAGCTATCTCGAAGAAGCGGCACTGCTAGGTAGCAGCCTTATCGTTGCCGTCAATACCGATGACTCGGTTCGGCGTCAGAACAAGGGCAGCGACAGGCCCATCAACCTGTTGCCTGATCGTCTGGCATTACTTGCATCATTACAAAGTGTCGACCTGGTCATCCCCTTCGATACAGACACACCCCTGGATCTAATTGTGGCCATCAAGCCTGACATACTGGTCAAAGGTGGCGACTGGTCGATAGAAAAAATTGTTGG
>DAOVWW010000098.1 GCA_030636465.1 Gammaproteobacteria bacterium | reverse complement strand
TTTATAGATTTCCGTGATAAAAACATGGATTACACCGTGCTGGCCAAGCAACCCGGCAGCGTTAGTATTTCACTGGTTGTAACCGAGGATGCACTAGTTTTCGAAGCCGAAGAACTGGTCGGGAAAAAGATCGCAACACTTGGCCCTCCCAGCATACCCGCTGCCCGCATAAATGAAATTTTTGACAACCCTATCCGTCAGCCAACTATCATTGAAGGTAATGACTCAGCTCATGTTATGTCAATGTTGTTATCAGGAGAAGTAGACGCCGCAATGATACCAACTCCACTGGTAAGCGCACAAATGGCCGCTGAAGGAGGGATTGCGGTGGTATTGACCACTGAAACAGTACCAAGCATGGGTGTTTCAGTATCGGCAAACATCTCTTCTGAACTCAGGGAAAAATTACATAATGGTTTAGTCAATGCAGATAAGACACCTGAAGGTAAAAAAATGCTAGAGGAAACCAAGCTCAACACATTTGAGAAAACCACCAACCAGGAATATTTTGGGTTCAGTGAACTACTCGACCAGTTATAACCTTATTAATTAACTCTTAACATCATGTGTACTTATTTTTAATTTATATAAGCTCGGGGATACTAAAGTAAGCTGATATTGAGATGTGCTGAGAATAAAAAGTAACACTGGACTTATGATCCATTAAAGCCCTGTCTGTAATATCCAGACAGGGCTTTTTTTATTAAATTTATTATACTAATCGAACATTCATCAGCCATATACTTACTTCTATCAGGAAAAACTAATACTTCCCCCCGTTATCTGCCATTGTTACCTGGAAAGGATTCGCAGCGCGGTGCCGGACTATTCACGGCATGCTGCTCAACAGAAAGGAACAATGTTATGAATGAAACAAATAGTATAAGCATTCATCATGCATTTAATCGCTTAGGAATGATGCTGCTGATGTTTTTCTCAAGTAAATCATGTTTGCAGGCAGATGAAAGCCTGGTGCTGGTCATTCAACCAATTTTCGGCATGGAAAAAACGAATACTGCCTACCAGCCTCTGGCAAAGTACATATCGAAAGTAACAGGTAAAAAAGTTGAAATAAAAACTTACCCGAATTTCATTTCCTACTGGAATGAAACAAGAAACGGCGGAGACTTTGACCTGATCCTTGATGCCGTACACTTTACAGGTTACCGCGCAAAAGAACTGGGCTTTGATATCCTGGCAAAAGTTCAGGGCACGGTTAGTTATTCGCTAGTCGTACCCGAATCTGCTCTGGTTATGGATATCGATGAACTTGTCGGGAAAAAAATCGCTACACTCGGCCCACCAAGTATGGGGGCGGCTAAAATGGGACTATTATTTGACAACCCCCTGCGGCAGCCGTTTATTTACGAAACAGAAAACAGTGAGCAGGCGCTCGAACTACTGGCTACAGATGAAGTAGATGCCGCTATCATTCCAACACCGCTGGTCGGTTCACTAGCAGGTGTTTCAGTTGTCACAACAACCGAACCCTCACAGCATATAGCCTTATCAGCATCCCCTGGTTTGGCCAGTGATACCAGGCAATACATCCATGATGCCCTGATCTATGCCAATCGCACCACTGAAGGAAGGAAGATGCTTAGTGACATTGGCTTTTCAGGCTTCGAAAATCCCAATAAAGATAGATACGTTCTGGCGGCAGATTTATTACAACTCACCGATATAGACTGATTATTGCTGTTGTAATGAGATAGCCTGTAGATCAGGAATTACAGCGATCTCACCATCATAGAGAAAACTGGAACGTATAAAATCATTCTCGGCTTGCTCTTCATCATTAGACTTGATGTCCTCGCTAGTTAACAACCTTGGCCTTGGATCATGCTTTATCGCTATCGCAAAAAACAAATCTTTTTTTGCCCCTTTCCATGGGTAGAAAATAAAGGCCTTACTTCGTTTGCCAAACTCAGGAATATCACCACCAATCATGCCTTCATGAGTATAGACAGGTACTTCAAGGCCTCGCCAACTCATGAAACCTAGTAAATTCCCCTCGGCCAGTGAATCATTTATTAACAGCGGGACGATTTCCGCAACAGCAGCACTGGGAATAACCATGAAGCCCGGGTCAGCCGGAACAATCAGGCAACGCACAGACTCGGTTGCTTTATCAGATTCTTTATCTACCATTTACAACTAATCCTCCGCTGCATCATGACTCCATCATCGCGCTAATTTTGCGTGAACTTTCTAACGGCAGCACAGAATTAATTGCATTCATTAGTTCAAGCTCCTGATAGGGTTTGGTCAGATAGAGTGTTGCGCCAAGCTGCATCGCCTTATCACGATGCTTTGGTCCTGAACGTGATGTAATTATTATGATTGGGATATTTTTATATACCGGGTCATCTCTGACGCGCTCAGTTAATTCAAACCCATCCATCCGAGGCATTTCAATATCAACCAACATGACATCAGGCACGTCATTTGACAGTTTTTCCAGGGCATCAACTCCATCCGTTGCCAGTAAAGTGGTAATGCCATACTTAGACAGATTTCTTTCTGTAACTCTACGCACGGTCAGCGAGTCGTCTACCACCATAACAGTAGCAGGGCTGATATCCTCCTCCATCTTGGCTACAAGACTAGCCTGGTCAATTTCAGCTCGCTCTGCATGGCGGGTATTCCAGAGATCGACAAGATCAATGATGAGTGCCACTTCACCATCTCCCAGCACCGTTGCTCCTTCAACTCCATCAAGCGATGCGATTTGTACACCTACTGATTTCACTACGATTTCAGTCGCGTGAATCAATTCATCCACTCCAACTACAATCGGACCGGTAGCTGAATTCATCATTAACGCAGGTGTCTTAGTTTCATCTTCAAGCTGTGCCAATAGGCCAAGACGCTCTGCCAGTGAAATATACGGGTAGGTTTCATTACCGATGGCAACACTGTTCTCGCCTGAAGAATCTGTAATGATTCGACTTCTATGCACCATGGTTATTGATAGTATTGCCATAAGGGGAATAGCATAGCGCTTACCGCCTGATGCAATAATCATTGCCTGTGCAACAGTCATAGATAAAGGTAAACGGATACTGAAACGTGTCCCTACATTTTTCTCTGTTGTTAGCGAAACAGACCCACCTACCTGTTTAAGTTCGCTTTGAACCACATCCATGCCAACACCTCGACCTGAAACCTGGGTCACTTTGTCAGCAGTTGAAAATCCGGGTACGAATATGAGGTTTGCGAGGTGATCATCTGAAGGATTCATGCCCCGATCAAGCAGCCCCTTTTGTTCTGCCTTGCTGCGGATTTTATCTAAATCCAGCCCCTGACCATCATCAGAAAATTCGATGATGATATCTTTACCTTCGCGCTTAATCTCAAGTTTTAGATTACCTTTTTCAGCTTTTCCCAGTTTCTTCCTGGCCTTTAAATTTTCAATGCCATGAGAGATTGAGTTTCTAATTAGATGTTCCAGCGGGGGCACGACCTGATCAATAACATTTCGATCCAGTTCAACTTCGCCACCAATCAATTCAAGATTAATCTGTTTGTCCAATTCTCGTGACGTTTTTCTGGCCAGTTGTCGCAGCCTGGGCATCAGGGTAGAAAATGCAACCATCCGGGTCTGAGTTAATCCTTCCTGCAGATCCGTATTCAGGCGTGATTGTTCATGCAACAACATCTCTACATCACCGGCAAAGTTATCCATGCCCGTCTGAATCATCATTAGATCATGCAAACTCTCCGCAAGGTTGCGCGAAAGAAATTGTAATTGTGTATAGCGGTCAAACTCCAGAGGATCAAAATCATCATCGTCTTCATTAAAGGCCTGCTCGGTACGTGATGATATTTGTGTATCGGCCTGAATCTCCAGCTCACGAATTTGCTTCTGGAATCTATCAATATTGTTATGCAGTTCACTCAGGTTATCTTTGAAATTAGAAACCTGCTGCTGAATCCGTGAGCGTGCAATACTTACCTCACCAGCATAATTAGCAAGCGTTCCAAGCAAGTCTGCATCAACTCTAACCTGGGCCTGCTTACCTGTTGCGGCTTTATCTTTTCTAGCGGCAGGAACAGCACTCTTCTTTTCTATTGGAGTTTTTTTCTCAGCGATGACTTGTGCATCATCCGCTGCAACATCAGGTTTTACATTATCAGCTGCGCCCTCAACATTAGTACCCAGCGCTTCACGGGCTTCCTCATCAGCCCCTACTTCATGCAAGTCCTCAGTCTTGTCAACAGGCGGCTCTTCTTCGACTACATCTGCAGTCTCTGTAAAATGGCTCAGTACCCGTTGATTCATCTCACTGGCGGCATCATCAAACTCACTGCTACCCGGATTCTCAACCATCATAGACAGGGTGTCATGCACTTCTTCAATCAGTTCAAACAAAGACTCATCAATATTATTTTCAGCTTTCTCAGCCAGATCCAGCATCGATTCGGTATTGTGCGCGAGATCACCGATAGAGCTGACCCCTGTCATGCGCGCACTGCCTTTGATTGTATGAAAAATTCTTTTTAATTCACTTCCAGCATCTTCATTACTTGAATCTTCACGCCAATTATTAAGTGCATCATGAAAACGTGATAATAAATCAACCGCCTCTTCCCGGAAGATCTCAACCAGTTCATCGACTGGTTCTTCATCGCCTGTTTCCTGTTGCTCTTGCAGCTGAGTTTCGCTGTCTATCGCTTCTACTTCTACAGAACTTTCTTCGGTTACTTCTTCATCAACCAGCTGTATAACTGCATCACTGGTGAAATGATTCAATATACGCCGATTCATTTCATCAGCCTGGCTGTCAAATTCTGAACTACCAGGGTTTTCAACCATCATCAGCAATGCGTCATGAACTTCTTCAATCAATTCAAAAAGAGGCTCATCGATACTATTTTCAGCCTTTTCAGCCAGTTCCAGCATCGATTCTGTATTATGCGCAAGATCACCTATTGTGGTGATCCCTGTCATCCGTGCACTGCCTTTTATGGTGTGGAAAATTCTTTTCAGTTCTGTACTGCTTTCAGCATCCTCAGGGTCATCACGCCAGCTTTGAAGTGAATCGTGGAACCGCGACAATAAATCGACTGCTTCTTCATGGAAGATCTCAACCAGTTCATCTACTGAATCATCTTCAGTGTTTTCATCTTCAGCTACTTCATCCAGTACTGTTTCAGAGTCTTCTTCAGAATCATCAGCTGTCGGTTCAAGGGTAGAATCAATTTCAATTAATTCAATTTCTTCATCTTCTTCCAGCCCGTCTTCAGGCCCTTCACCGACCTCAACAGGCTCCTCATTATCTTGCTCCTGCCCGGCGGCTGGTTCATCAGTGTCTGCCACACTAAGATAACTCGGCATCTCAATTGTGCCATCATGTATTAGTGGGTTAGGGAGGTCAGCCAGCCTCGTATTGCTCTGGCTTGTTAGTTCATACAATCCTGTAGTTAAATCATCCGTTAAAGCCTGCGGTTTACTGACAGACTCGAGTAGCACCATACCTAAGCCATAGGAATCATTGAGAATATCAATATCTTCTTTTGTAAGATACAGACTTCTAGCACTTAAACCATCAAGTAAATTTTCAACTGATTCGTAGGTATCAGCGACGAGATCGAATCCTACAGATCGCGCGCTACCTCGAAGCGTATGGACAATCCTGTGCATCACATCAGTGACTTCCGGTTCATCGACAGCGCGACTATTTTCTACTTCTGACAGGAGGTCTTCCAGGTGTTTCTGGATCTCAGAACTATAAATATCACGGACAGTCTTTGATTGCAGAGCCGCAGGCAAACCGGGGATTTCCTCTTCAATAACTGCTTCTTCAGCTACGTCATCTTCTACTACGTCAAGCTCTTCTAGTTCAATTTCTTCTGCTACTAATTCGATTTGTTCTAACTCTTCTACTTCCTCTTCTTTATTTGCCTTAGTAGCCTTTTCTATACTTTCCTGCCAGTAATCAACATTAATGTTTGATTCATCATGTTTCTCAAGGTCATCCAGCAGGGAAGGCAATTTATCCAGCGCCTCTTCGCATACAGCAAACACCCTGTCCTCAGGTTCAACTTTCCCTGATATTATTTGATTTAATAGCTCTTCAAAGGACCACGAAAACTCCCCAAATTCAACAGCACCTGACATTCGGCCGCTACCTTTTAAGGTATGAAAACTACGCCGCAAATCAATTAACGAAGCATCATCCGACGGTTTGGATTTCCAGTTTTCTAATAAATCTTTAGCGGTGACCGCAATCTCTCTTGCTTCTTCAAGGAAAATCTCCA